>CALMPX010000221.1 GCA_937871355.1 uncultured Bdellovibrio sp. | reverse complement strand
CAGAAGCAATTAAAATCACTTTTTCTGTTTCAATTTGTTTTGCTGCTTCAATCGTTGGAGCCATCGAACCGGTCACATCGACGGCAAAAATAATATCCGCCGTTGTGACATGCGTGACCGAATTCTTATTTAAGACAAAATCAGTTACGGGAATCCCGTTCTCAGTGACACGAATATCTGACGTTAATAAGTCTTGTAATAAACCTGAACCATTTTCAACTTGAAATGAAAGCTTTGTTTGATTTTCTTCAGCATTCGGTTGCACATACTGCACTTCAGACGCCGCCGATTTATAAGTATTCTCAAATAAAATGGGATTGGCTAAGGATGAATTCGCATCTGGAGTAAAACTTGTTTTACTGCATGACATTAAATTCAAAATCAGTGGCGCTATAAAAACTGTTACGACAGCTTTTGATAAAGAAAATTTTTGAATCAACGTGTTCATTGTACACCTCGCGTTAAGCACCGATTCGGTACAAAACGCGAAACAATTTAATCTTTATAAATGTGTCTAAAAGTTTTTCGATTTAATTCCAAAAGGTGTCAGGCCTTTTAGTGTCTCGCCGCTCTTTTTAAACTGGCGCGTGCCGCTGCTAAGCGTGCTATAGGAACACGAAACGGCGAACAGCTGACGTAATCAAGATTTACATTCTCAAAGAACTCGATGGAATCAGGGTCTCCTCCGTGTTCACCGCAAATACCGACCTTAAGCTTGCCTTTAGTCTGGCGTCCGAGATCAACGCCGGTTTTAACTAAAGTTCCGACGCCGACTTGATCAATGGTCACGAAGGGATCTTTTGCAAAGATTCCTTCACTAACGTAGCTTCCTAAGAAGCGACCAGCATCATCACGTGATAAACCTAATGTTGTTTGAGTTAAATCGTTTGTTCCGAAACTAAAAAAATCAGCATGATTTGCAATTTCATGGGCCGTCACAGCGGCCCGAGGAAGCTCGATCATTGTTCCGATTAGATAATCGAATTTAACGCCTGAATCTTTTTGAACTTTAAGAATCACATCTTCCGAAAGTTTTCTTAAAATCTGTAATTCTTTTTCTGTGGCCACCAAGGGAATCATCACCTCAGGAATCAGCTTATAGCCCTCTTTGGTCAATTGAACGACGGCTTCAGCGATAGCTCGAGATTGCATTTGGTAAATTTCAGGGAAAGTAATGGCTAAACGGCAACCACGATGTCCTAACATCGGATTGAATTCATGAAGAGACTGAATTTTATTTTTTAATTTTGCAGGATCATAATGAATACGTTTAGCGAGTTCATTCATTTCCGCTTCAGTATGGGGAACAAATTCATGCAATGGTGGATCTAATAATCGAATGGTTACAGGAAACCCGTCCATGATTTTAAATAATTGATAAAAGTCATCACGTTGCATTGGCAAAAGTTTCGCTAAGGCCTTTTCGCGATCAAATTTTGTATCGGCGATAATCATTTCACGAACAGCATCAATACGGTCTGCTCCGAAAAACATATGCTCGGTACGACATAAGCCGATGCCTTCAGCTCCGAAATCACGGGCTGTTTGCGCATCCTTCGGAGAATCGGCATTAGCGCGCACACCGAGGCGACGAACCTTATCAGCCATTTGCATGACGCGATCAAAAGTTCCATCTAATTTAGGTTCTATAGTATGAACTTCGCCTAAGAAAATTTCACCGGTACCACCATCTAAAGTAATCACGTCACCTTTTTTGAGAACGTAACCCTTTACTTTCATCGTTTCAGCGTTGTAATCAACGCTGACTTCAGAACAACCGGCGACGCAACATTTACCCATGCCCCGCGCCACCACGGCCGCATGCGAGGTCATTCCTCCGCGAGCGGTCAAAATGCCCTGGGCCGCAATCATACCGGCGATGTCTTCCGGAGACGTTTCTACACGAACGAGAATAACTTTTTTACCTTTTTCTTTTTCGATAACCGCATCTTCGGGATTGAAAACAATTTCTCCGCATACGCCACCAGGACTGGCCGGTAAACCTTTAGCCAATAAAGTCTTATTCGTTTTGGGATCAAGCGTTGGGTGAAGTAATTGATCCAGAGACGAAGGATCAATTCTGAGCAGAGCTTCATTTTCGGTAATCAATTTTTCATCGATCATGTCACAAGCAATTTGAAGCGACGCTTTCGCTGTTCGTTTTCCATTACGAGTTTGTAACATCCACAGTTTATTTTTTTCAATTGTGAATTCAATATCCTGCATGTCTTTAAAATAATTTTCTAATTTTAAATAAATCGTTTCTAAATCTTGATAGGGTCCTGGCATCATTTCTTTTAAAATAGAAATAGTTTGCGGTGTGCGGATGCCGGCCACGACATCTTCGCCTTGGGCATTAATTAAAAATTCGCCGTAGAATTTCTTTTCCCCGGTACTCGGATCCCGCGTGAAAGCCACACCTGTGGCCGAATCATCGCCTAAATTACCAAAGACCATGGACTGAATATTGACCGCTGTTCCCCAAGCCGCTGGGATATCATGAAGTTCACGGTACGTAATGGCACGAGCCGTATTCCAACTGCGGAACACCGCACTGATCGCTCCCCATAATTGTTCATGAGGATCTGCGGGGAATTTTTCACCCGTCATTTGTTTAACCATATCTTTAAATTTAAAAACTAATTTTTTAAGATCATCGACACTGAGATCATTATCGTTATGAACATTTTTTTCAGCTTTCATATCTTCTAATGTCACTTCTAATAATGAGGAATTCATCCCCATCACCACGTCCGAATACATTTGAATAAAACGACGATAAGAATCCCAAGCAAAGCGTGGGTTATTTGATGAGACCGCTAACCCTTCGACTGTTTCATCATTCAAACCTAAATTTAAAATGGTATCCATCATCCCAGGCATCGAAGCGCGCGCCCCCGAACGAACACTGACTAATAATGGATTTTTAGCGTCTCCGAATTTTTTTCCAATTTTAGCTTCAACGCGGGCCAAAGCTTTCAAAGCTTCAGGCTTAACCCAATCCGGAAGCTTCCCGCCTTCAGCATAAAAGCTGGTACAAATATCAGTTGAAATGGTAAATCCCGGAGGCACAGGTAAACCGATGGCTGTCATTTCAGCCAGATTTGCCCCTTTACCACCTAAAATATTTTTCATACTGACATTACCTTCAGCTTCACCGGCTGCAAAGTAATAGACAAATTTTTCTGGACGAGTACTAGATTGAGTTGTCGAAGTCTTCATAACAATCACCTCTTTAATTAAAATGATTTAAGTTGGATCGCGATATATTGATTCAGTTCGGAAATTTTAATTCTTTCCTGAGTCATTTTATCTCGGTGACGAACGGTGACGGCCTGATCGTTGATCGTTTCAAAATCATAAGTCACACAGAATGGAGTCCCCACCTCATCGGCTCGACGGTAACGTTTACCAATCGAAGCGGTTTCATCGTAGGATACATCAAAGTCTTCACTGAGTTGATCGCGAAGTTTCATGGCTGGAATCGATAATTCATCTTTTTTAGATAAGGGAAGAACGGTGACTTTGATCGGTGCGATATCCGGATGCAATCCTAAAACCACGCGAATATCTTCGGTCCCTGTTTCATCTTTTGAAACTTCTTCGCGGTAAGCATCACACATGAAAGCTAAAAACAAACGATCACAACCCACGGCTGTTTCAATCACATAGGGAATATATTTTTCTTTTTCCGCTTCATTAAAATATTCTAAATTTTTTCCCGAGAATTTTGAATGCTGAGTCAAATCAAAATCGGTGCGGTTGTGAATACCTTCTAATTCAGAAAAGCCCATGGGGAATTTATATTCCACATCCACCGCAGCTCGTGCGTAGTGAGCTAATTTATCATGATCTTTGAAATTCAGATTTTCGCGCTTGATTCCGTATTTCAAATAAAAATTGAGACGACGTTCTTTCCATTCATTGAAATACTTTTCATCTGTTCCTGGTTTGACGAAATATTGCATTTCCATTTGTTCAAATTCACGCGTTCGGAAAATAAAATTTCCCGGCGTAATTTCGTTTCGAAATGATTTTCCAATGGCGGCTATTCCAAATGGAATTTTGTAACGACTTGATTGTTGGCAATTTTGAAAATTAACAAAATGTCCTTGAGCTGTTTCCGGACGTAGATAAACTACCGATCCGGTATCTTCTAAGGGACCCATATGAGTTTTAAACATCAAATTAAAATTACGTTCTTCCGATAAATTTTTTGACCCGCACTGAGGACATTGTTTTTTATTGATGTAAGATTCAGTGTTGTCCGCACGAAAACGAGTTTTACAATCTTTACAGTCAACTAACGGATCAGAAAATCCATCGACGTGCCCTGAGGCCTTCCACACCGTGGGATGCATCAGGATTGCGGCATCAAGACCCACAATATCCGAACGACGAGTCATTGCATTCCACCACGCCCGTTTAACATTTAATTTCATCAAAGATCCGAGTGGTCCATAATCCCAACAACTTCCCAGGCCGCCGTAAATTTCAGAGCTTTGAAACACAAAACCGCGGCGTTTTGAAAGACTGACTAATGTGTTGAGATCTTTAAGTCGACGAATTTCTGGAGGATGAGACATGGGAAGAGCTCTCTTTCTTGCTGCTGGTTGCAGCCGAATTATACAGGTTATGAGACGTTAAAATTTAACTTAAACAGATTGAAAGGTCATAGCACATCGCGACGCTTTTTGTTCAAAATCGCCTTATAGGCGGCCTCAAAAAAATCGTAGGATTTCGGATCACTGGTCTGTAAAAGTTTTTGATAAATTTCAGTGACCACTTTCATGTTGGCTCCTTGAGCAACTCCAAGAACATGATGCGCTTCCCAGTCATGACCGTTATAAATAAAAAAAATGGCTAAGTTTTTGGGTGTTCCCATCGACGAAAACTCAGCTCGAGGCTCATCTGTTTCCGGCTCCAGAATCGTCATCTTCGAGGTGATCAGCGTTTGCTGTTTTTTTTGACTATCAAGCTGTTGGTCGTGGTTTTTTTTGTCTTGTCGTGTCTCTTTGTTTTTTAAGTTCAAACGCGTGGGAGCCTTCGGCTCACTTCGGCCAAAAAGAAAATAGAGTAGAAATACAACTCCAAGAAAGATGTTTATATACAAAAGCTGCTGGCTATTCACTACCAATTATATTATTAGATCTAACGAGACTATGTAAAGAAAAGACGGAGTATTTATGGCGACCAATCCTTTTGACCAACAAATTTCAATTCCCGGAGTTAAAAAAATTATTGCCGTCGGCTCTGGTAAAGGTGGCGTCGGCAAAAGTACGGTCTCAACAAATTTAGCCCTCAGCTTAAGAAAATACGGCTCAGTTGGAATTCTTGATGCCGATATTTACGGCCCTTCTTTGCCGCGCATGATGGGAGCTGTTAACCAAAAACCTCAATTGATCGAAGGAAATAAAATCCAACCATTGACTCGCTATGGAATCAAAGTCATGAGCATGGGATTTTTAGTTGAAGAAAGTGCGGCCATCGTTTGGCGTGGCCCGATGTTATTTAAAGCCATGGATCAATTCTTTAAAGATGTTCACTGGGGTGAACTTGATTTTTTAATTATTGATCTTCCACCTGGCACCGGTGATGTTCAGTTGTCAGTGGCGCAAAAAGTAAAAGTTGATTGTGCAGTTATTGTTTCAACCCCTCAAAATATATCACTTATTGATGCAAAAAAAGCGGTCGACATGTTTGAAAGAACTTCGATTAAAATCGCCGGTTTTATCGAAAATATGTCGTACATGCTTAATCCAGTGAACAATGAAAAAATCCAACTTTTTCCCAAAGGAGAGTTGGATTCTTATTTGAAATCTAAAGATATTTTAAAATTAGGTGAAATTCCGTTCAACACCAATGTATCTTTAGGGGCTGAAGCCGGGATACCGATTGTTGAAAGCTATCCCGATTCCGTCGAATCAAAAGAATTTGATTTGATCGCATCGCGCCTCGTTTAAAACTATTCAGATTCAGCCAATGTGCACCCGAAAGTTTTTCCTCGATAGACCGCTTTAGATTTTTTATGAAACAGACCTAAGCCCAGCGTGGCCACCACTGTTTTATCATCTTTAATTTTTACTTTTGGTAAAATAGGAGAGTGGGCTTTTAAATCACTTTTACAGGCGGCCTCACTACGACCGACAACGAAACGGCATGAACAGTATTCTTTGGCCGAAAAAGCTCTTAATAAACGAGGTATCGTGAAAATGGTACTGATCAATCCACGCCCCTCGGGCTCGTGATCCACTCCAGAAATTCCCTTCATTGATCCGACTGTTTCATAGGGCATATCTTTGGCTAAAATTAATGTTTTCACGGCGGCAAAAAAATTAATATCACTCAGTGCCTTTTTATCCATGGCTAACTTAACTATAACTAAGTTTTCCGATGGACTGGCGGCAACGATCTGACCTTGATGTCCAAATAAAATTAATGAGTCCAAAGGAAGATCGTTAAATTGCGAAGGCAGACCTCGTCCATCAATGGGAAGATTCGTGGTCACGTGAGCGCCGTAGGCCTTATTAGCTGGATTTCCTTTTTGAACCTTTCTTTGAACACCGGCGGCTACCGTATTCATAAGTTCAAAATACTTAGGCGGAATAATTTGCTGCCCGTTCCACATTCCTTTATTCACGATCAGCTGTCCTACTTTTAAAAAATCTGTCGCTTTCATATAAATATAAGAAGCACCGGCAAATGTGCCTTTTAAATCTTGCTCAAATGTCGCATCAATTCCCAGTGGTTTAAAAAATTTGTCCCAGGGATAATTATTATAAACACTTTGGTTGTTGATGGCTTTTTGCAAAACCGCCATCAGTAAATTCGTATCACCACTGGCATAATTAAAATATTCACCAGGCCCACCGACGGGCGATAATGGACGAGATAACATATAATTTCCAAAGCCCGTCTTCGTTCCATCCATATACATCATGTTGGTGACATCAAGATCAATCGGAAGCCCTTGGTACATTTCTTTATATTTTAAACCGGAAGACATTCCTAATAAATCAATAATGCGCGTCGAGGCTTTAAATTGCGGAAAATATTTTTTAACTGGATCATCAATGGATAACAACCCCTCTGATTCAGCAATCCCGATCAGAATACCTGAAATTGTTTTTCCCATGGACCATGAAATATGTTTGGTATTCGGGCCGTATTCTCTGGCGTAACGTTGATAAATTATTTTTCCATCTTTATAAACTAAAACAACGTCCGTATTCACATTTTTCGTGTCTCGTAGGAGCGACGTTAATTGTTTTTCGGCGTCGCTGGCGCTGATTTTTGCATGAACGATGGATGAGAGCATAAAAGGAATAAACAAGACGAATGAAAAATAATTTTTCATATTGAGCTTTCTACCTTACGGTTGATGTTGATTACTTCTCAGTTTGTAGAGTAAAACACCTAGCCGCAAGAATCTCGTGGTCTAGCCCGCCCTAATAGTAAAAAAAAGGATGCTGTAAAACATAATATATTTTAACTACAGC
>CALMPX010000220.1 GCA_937871355.1 uncultured Bdellovibrio sp. | reverse complement strand
CGAAACGATAGTAAAATCACTGCTATTGCTGAGTGATGGAGCGGTGCAACCTGTTAAAGCCACACTATTGGGGTTTCTAAAATAATAACTAAAATTATTAGATGAAGCCGTGCTACGTATAATTCCAAAACTTGTTAAATTGAAAGCTTGTGACCAATCCAGCGGTACATCAAGATTAATTCCCGTCACAACAATTTGATTACTCGGTGTACTGATACTTCCACCAAAACTACAAGCTCTAGTTAATTGAGCTGTTTTTAATCCAACACTCATCGGGCGACCACTCACCATGACAGTACAACTTGATGCTCCAGCTAAGTCTAAAGTTGAACAGGTGTCTGAGGTGATATTAAAATCTGTTGTGTTTGAAATGACCGGAGCACTGCAACCCGTAGCCGGAATATTTCCATAATTATTAAATGTAAAAGTCTCTGTTGAAGAGCTTGATCCTACATAAACGCTTCCAAAATTTTTAGTCAGCGGCGCACTCCAGCTTAATTCCGTACCCTGACCTGTGACAACAATTTGATTTGTTGTCGTCGTTACAGTTCCACCGACCGAGCACACTCTTGAGAGTGTCGCTGCTCGAATACCCCAATAATCTGGATGAGCTTGAACTCCAACCGCACAACTTCCAAGACCTAAATCAGCAGATCCACAGGTATCAGAAACTATACTGAAATTAGTCGGATTAGAAATTGTTGGAGCACTACAACCCGTCGCAAGACCAGTTCCGCTATTAGTTAAATTGAAAATTTGCGTCGAGGAATTTCCAGCAACGTTCACGTTTCCAAAATCTTTTGCCATTAAATCCCAATTAAGTGCAGGGATGCCACCAGTTCCAGTCACTGTTATTTGATTAGTTGTCGTGGAAACTGTTCCTCCGACGGTACACGTTCTAGAAATGGTCGCCGTTTTTATTCCAACTGTTTGTGGTTGTGCTTTAATTTCAAAGCCGCAAATTGAAGACGCGCCTAAATCCGCAGTTCCACAACCATTTGTCGTAACCACAAAATTGACTGTATCTGAAATTGTCGGGTGACCACAACCGGTAGCAGCGACTGGTCCCGTATTAGATAACTCAAAGTTTTCTACAGCAGAATCAGATCCTACACTGACAGATCCGAAATCATGAGTCATTGTGGTCCAAGCTAAATTCGGAGATCCAACAGCAGGAGTTCCAGTTACCTGCAAACCAAGACTTGTGCTGCTGACTGTTCCACCCACCGTGCAAGTTCTTGATAGCGTAGATTCTTTAACTCCCACCCCGGATGGATAACCACTCACCACCACCGCACAACTAGATCCAGCCGCTAAATCATTTGTCACACAATTATCGGTGTGAATACTGAAATCTGCACTATTACTTAAACTCGCTAAACCACACCCCGTCGCAGGTAAATTACCGGTATTTGATATTGTAAAAGTTTTCACGGATAAAATCGACTGACCTAGCATGATACTTCCATAATTTCCTGTTAAGGGACTCATGGAAAGCTCAGGGCCAGTAACATTCACCGTAACCTCGACTTGCGGAGACTCAATCAAAATATCACTCAAACACATTCTTGAAATCTGTAAATTCTTGACTCCGGCACTGGTGGGGTGTGCAGCGATTTCAATTTGACAGTTTTCATTTGGATTCATTTCTGATCGATTACACTGGTTTGAAACAAGACTGAAATTAGTCGTATCAGATAATAAAATTTGACCACAACCGTTGGCATAACTTTGACTGTTATTAGATAATGTCAAAGTCACATTGGAAGTACTACCTGTATTCAAATTTCCAAAACTATAACTTAAAGTATTCCAGGTTAAATTCGGTTGCTGAATTTCAACAAATGAATCTTTATTAAATGGCGTACACGATGTCATCCATATGAAGAAAATTGATAATACGGATGTTTTGAAATAGCTAAACATACAATCTATTATCGGCTCAAATTTTTGCATACTTAAACAAGTATGCGCTTGAATATTGATATGAAAAAAACCGGTATTACGTGATCAATTTCTCAATAAGAAACGTCTTAATTAGAGAAAATTTTAACAATTATTTTACGATGAATTCGATGACTTTGCCGTCATCATTACGAACAATGTGAAAAGATCCAGCAAGCAGTCCTGACTTGTCGAACAAGTCGATCACTTCTGTTTTATCGTCTGTTTTACTTTGTTTATATGAAGCGAAGTCTTTTATTTGATGGCCATATTTTTCCATGAATTGCTCCACTGAAAAATTAACACCATCCATTGATTTTTGAAGAGAAATTTTTTGAATTTGACCTGATTCACTACTGATATCGTACTGACCCATGAAAAACTCATAAGCCAATTGATCTTGCCAGCTCGGCTTGACTGACGTTTGGATTTTATCTTTATTCGCCGCCAGATCTTGCGCGACTTTGTGTTCCCATTTGATTTGACCGGCATTGTTTCTTTCAGAGAAAGCAGCGACTTCACGATCTGAATTATCTAATTTTGAAATAAAAAAGTGATGCGTTAAAAAAGCCGTAGCAACAATAATGACTAAAGATAATATTATTTTCATACTTTAAGTATGACACAAAGACCAGTTAACATAAAATAAAAAACGAGCATCATAATGTTTTTTTATTCATCACAACACTCGTTCAATATATAAAATCTATTTCAATACCAAAGTCTTAAAGCGCGACTGCGATTAAGCAGCAATGAGTTTACGACGTCGAGCCTGGGAGGGGTCGATGTGAAATTGTTTTACTTTACGATATAAAGTCGCGCGGCCAATACCTAAAGCTTTAGCGGCCTCAGTTAAATTGCCTTTATATTGATGGATAGCGGCTTCGATAGCTTTAGCTTCCATATCTTCCATCTTTTGCACTTTTTCTGTCTGCTGCTGGAATGGAAAATTCACCACATTACTCGCTTGTAATGCTTGATTTGTTTGTAATGGCTGATGTCCTGTCGATAAAGACGGTACTCCATTTACTAACTGTGAACGAAAAAATGGATTGTCCATTCCCTCTTTCCATTGTGCGCCTGAATAAGTGAAAAAGTTAACATCTTGACCTTCGCAAGATTGCTTTACTTTATCGACCATTTCAGGATTTTCTGAGACGATGTACACAAATGATCTAGCCATTAGGTCTCCTCCTGTTCGCGGGTTCCTCGAACTTGTTAAAATGAATCAAACGACTCACAATGAATGTATCGGTAAGAAACAAAAAATCTTGAGGGGTGACTCAAAAAAAAACTATTTAATAAGATAAACTGGTCTTACGGCGGTTAAAACCTTCAAAATGTCTCAAAAGTGTCTCATTTTAGAACGTCTACGAGTTGTATATTCTATTGAAGTTCTTCGTGCCCTTGATAAGCTTTCAATATGTTAACAAAATCTATTTTATTATCGTTCTCTATAGCCCTTTTAATCTCTAGCTCTCCTGCTCTATCAACAACCATACAGCCTTTTAAAAAAGACGATTGCGCTTTTGTTGACGGTCCGGCCAATCTGCGAAAAATACAAAATGGCCCCCTCATCATGAGTATAGAAAATAATTCCTCCGTATTAGTTGAAAAACAACAAGGTGATTGGGTTCAAGTCTCGGGAAGCTTCGAAGACGGAAAAAAATTACATTGCTATTCTTCTGATCGTCTCGATGAGAATAATCAACGCATTGGATGGATTCACGTAAAAAATTTAAAGCATCCAAGCTGGGAAGAAAGGCTGCGATTAGACCCTGTCGCCGCCTTGATAAATGAGAAATCAGAGTTCCGTCCTCACTATCGCGTAACTCTCAAATCAACATGCAAGTGCGGTCGAGAGACATACCCCTACCACGATATTGGCTCTACTGTAGCTCAAGATTTTAAATCTGGAGCTATTCTTGGAAATGATTGTGAAATATCCAATCGTGTTGCACGATGCACTTTACGAGAAGTGGCTAACTCCACGATTGATTATTGTCCTATGAACTGTGTAACAGCGACTAAGAGCAAGTTTTTGACCGAGGCCGATAGAAATCTTATTTTTTCGACACGAGCCAAAGAGGAAAAAGAAAAACTAAAAAAAGAATTGTCACCTAAAATGAATTTGGCCCTTGATAAAAAATATATAAATTGGTTACCGCTCTTGCTTCGCAATCCAAAACGAGACTCTGATTACGAACTTGAACTCATAATGACCAATTCTTTGAAAAAATATAAGACCAGCCTCATCGATAAAAAATACAGTGAGGTCTTCGTTTTTTTCGAAACGCTTGATGCGGCCAAGACTGCTCGGCCAACAATTGCACTTAGGAATAATTTAGAAATTGAGTTCTTTCCTTTCCCGTTCGATCTCAAAAATACAGAGCTCGACGAGTACAGTCCCAGACTGTGCCTGAGTAAGCGCCCTGAATGGCAAGGTGTATTTGCTTGCCGATCACAAGATGAAATTTCACCACCCATTGGTGGATTTAATATCCGCACAAAAGCTAGTAAAACAGAGTCCGATGAAGATGTATTAGTGAATTTTCGGCCTAAACCCGCCGAATCTGATTTGAATCAAGATATAGATTACTGTTGTGATTCAAAATATTTTGAAAATTTTGATTAATAAAATTTATCGACGATTTTTTTGAACGCGCTGAATATATCAATACTGTATAAAACTAAAATTCCACAAATGCCTGTAAACCATAATGATCCCTTTGAATCAAAGGGATCATTTCAAATTTAAAATTCGAACTAGAATTCAAAGTCAAAGAGTTCATATCATAATAAGTCGCACGCCCCACAAAATATCCTAAAAAGGCTCCGGCTACTGTATCCGAAAACCAATGAGCATCATCATACAATCGTGTGATTCCTACAAACGTCGCAATCGGATAAGCAATGATAGCTGCTTTCCAGCCGTAAGCATACATCATCTGCGTCGCTGTCATAAATGTTATGGCCGTGTGTCCGGAGGGAAAAGATTGATGACTGTCGCTATTTCCAGGACGATTGCGTCCAAAGGCTGTCTTCATTGCATAAATAGAAAGACCACCGTAAATAAAACCTCGAATATGCGACTGATAATTCGATTCGTTCGGATCCCATAAGTACTGACCACCGATAATCAAAGCTGATCCAACACCCGTCCCGATTACATCTCCGATGTGCGCATCGCTTTCTGATATCTTAGAGCTTTTCTTCCATTCACCGCGCGTGTAATCATCTTGCGTGCGCGCAACCACAGAAGCCAAAGCTCCTGATAGAAATGTAATCCCAGAGTGAAGATCTGTTGCCCGAGTTAAAACTGGATAGACATGTTGATCCGCAAAGGAAGATTCTTCAGCCCCAGAGATCGAAGAAATAAAAAAGAAAGCTAAAAATAAAAAACGCAACATACTACTATGTTGCGTTTTTAAAATTCAGATTTCAAGTAGAATAAGATTATCTTCGGCCTGATTTAATTTTTAACTGTAATTTAGAAATTAAATGCACAGCCATTTTTTCTTGAACACGGCACATTTTTAATTCGTCTTTACGGTATGAACGTTGCGACGGAGTTAATGTTCCCGTTTCTAATTCCATTTCGTAATCCATTTTGCTGGCACGAATGCCTTCAAGCTCTTTAGTTTGTTGTTTAAATAATTTCGTCACTCCACTTAACGGAGCCACTTCAATCCATTCTTCTTTTTGACGGTACCAAGAGACCATACGTAAAAAGCGCGCTTTATTTTTAGCCAAAGTAAAACGTGGAAATTCAGTGTCTGGAAGATCTAAGATGTTTTCAACCGCATCAAAGTTAAACTCTTCTTCTTCTTCGTTATAAGTCCCAACAGCTGGATTTGTATCTAAAGCCTGTAAGGTGAACTCGTCGTTATCGTCTCCGAAACGGTCCATAGGCGCTGATTTTTCATCTGCAAAGTCACCATCATCGTCATGATCTAAGTCATCGATTTGTTTAGCGGATTTCTTTTTGATCTCTATGTTTTTTTCGTCAGCAGGCATTCCTGCTATCCCCTGGATAGATGGCGTATTTGGCATTGTGTTCCCCCGTAAGGGATAAGGTATACACGAAATACCCCAATGTCGCAATATGTCAAATTTGAATGAGGTGTTTTTTACAATCCCTCAAGGCCCCAGCGTCGCAATAGGGTGTCTCCTGGAGTCGAAGACCACTTTTTAAAACGATCAAAACCACCATCTTTCATCACAGCGTCGTATAAAGTGCAACTACTCGGATTTTCACAAAATGGACTCTGTATATTAATCCAAAAACCCAGTGAAGCGCCTCTATACTGATCGGCCGCATCACTGACGACCTGAGGATTAAGATCTGAAGCTTTTAATAGTACCGAACTTCTTTGAGCTAAATGAACCAGGCCACGATCCATTTTTAATGTCGACTCTGGCGGTGGACATCCAACACATATCTCGCTGTCATCCACGAAATATCTTCTATCTGAAGCATTGGCATAGATCAGCTGAGTCAAAGACTGAAATTCGGATGAGCTGTCGAGTGGCTGATTAATACCCCAACGCTGTAAAAAAGTAAAACGAGCTTCAGCCTGAATTTTGTTTAAATTTGTTTCTGATAAAATATAATCGCTGTACTTCATATGCGCACCGGCCAAAAACTCTCGATCCAAATTGTATTGAGCTAAAATATCGACCACGACTTGCGCGGTTGGCCCTCCTAATCGAGTCATTGTTTGAAACATTTGAGTTTGAGTTCCGATGAGGCGCTTATCGCGACTTTGAGTTGAATAATTATCATAATCTTCACTGGTCGCGCTACAAGGATTTCCGGCGCCGCATACGACGGCTGCTCTTGATGTAATATGGAATCGATAATCGAGAGAATTATATAAAGTTCCTATCTGTTGCTTAAATTTCGCTTCATCAGTGATGACAATTCCTAAACGTTCATAAACCCAAAATTGAAATAATTCTTCATCCAGTTCATTTCGTTTTATAAATTGCTCTTGTGAGTATCCCGGCATTTGTTGAGCTGATGTTAACTTCCAAACTCCATTTTTAAAAACCGGCCATCTCCAAGATCCAAATAAATTTCTAACGGCCGGCTCCCAAATAATCCAACTACTGTAAATCGCTTCGGCTGCGGGTTCATTTCCCCACAAAGTCGAAATCCCTAAATTGGTTTTATCAACTGTAAATAAAGTCTGCGTGTGTCCTGTTTCTTGACGGATAATCATATAAAGTGAGCCTGGATGCACATACTGCGGAGTAATTTCCGTTGGATAAAGATCTTCAATAAGTGTTCGCGTGTAGGTATTCTCAAAAAGATATCTCATAGCGGCCTTAAAACGCTCATCT
>CALMPX010000219.1 GCA_937871355.1 uncultured Bdellovibrio sp. | reverse complement strand
GCGCTGTCAGTATAAGTACGTTACATCTGGAGTTTTTTTTAAAGATGTTCAGAAAAGCGATATTATGCTCGTCGGTGATTTTCATGCACAGCCACAGTCGGCCAGGTCGCTGTTGCGCATCTGTCGTAAGATGGGTGGTGAAAATGTTGTTTTAGCTTTAGAGTGCTTTAGTTCGAAAGATCAAAAACATATCGATGCCTATTTGAGCGGTGATATTTCAGAGCAAGATTTTTTAAAAAACATTGAATGGAGTAAAAACTGGGGCTTTCCCTGGGAGCATACGCGGGCTCTGATGAAGTGGGCTATCGCGCACGACGTTCCCGTCTATGGCATGAACATTTATGGACCAAAAGCCACTTTGAAAGTGCGCGATAGGCATTTCGCTCAGGTTATTAGTACGGTTCAGACCAAGAATAAAAACAAAACAGTTTTAACTCAGGTCGGAGATTTTCATTTAGCTAAAAAGCATTTGCCGTTTGAATTAAAAAAATTGAATAAACATTTAGTTATACACAGTGTTTATCAAAGTCCGGATACGCTTTATTTTAAAACATTAAAGAAAAATAAATTGAAAAATGAATCCCCAAAAATTTCAGATTTTTTAGATTTAAATGATCATCGTTGGGCGTTGATGACTGTTGTCCCTTGGGTCAAATGGCAAGATTATTTATTATTTTTAGAAAGCGGCGTCGATAAAAGTATCGAAGTCGATGAGATTGATATTACAGATCATGTGGATCGTTTTATTAACTTTGTTTGTCATTCGATCCAATTGAAATTAGATAATCAAAATTTAAGTGTTTATACTAGTCAAGATCCACAGCTTAATAAAGCTATTAAAAAATTAAATCCCGCACTTCGCCGCAAGGTTAAACAGGATTTGAAAATGAATGCTTCTTTTTATATTCCTGAATTAGAGATGGGCGTGGTCAGTCGGTTGACTGTTAATCATATTGCGCGCGTGGCCGCGCAGTATATTTTATTTAAGACAGGCGTTTATACTGAAACAATCGTCGATTTGAAAAAAAATTTCTTGAAATTAATTTGGCTCGAGATGCTAACCTACTTTATGACAAAAATGGTTAATCCTAAGCGTAAAACCGATACTTTGAATGACATCCGTAGCACTTTAAACACAGCGGCTTTTGAAGATAAAGGAAAAGAAGCGATGGCTTTATCGCTCGAACAAAAAATGAAAGAAATTAGATTTATCAATTCAGGTTCAATCGCCAAAGTTCAAGCGTCGAATTTGCAAAGACGTTTATTCAGTCCGCAAAGTTACACGGCCGCAAGTACAATACTTGGTGGGGTTTTAGGAGAAAAAACTTTTCATGCTTTTCATAAAAAAATAATTACGTTTCCGTCGATTCAATCCTTTTTGTTTAAGAAGATGAATCAAAAGACTTTTGAATTATCTTATTACGAGGCGATTGAAATTATTGATTCATGGCCCTTACCTTTTAAGAGTAAATACGATCAGTTTTGATGATTTGAAGAAGGTGAATAAATCATCAAAACTAGACCAAGGTCATTAGTCCTGACGGTAACATAACAAGCCTATGCATAACTAGTCTTGTGGCTTATTAAAACTCTATATTATAATCCAGATAACAACACTACTCAAGGAGACGGTATGTTTATGAGCTCGCGCCAGAGAAGTCGATTCGTTATTTTTAATTTAGCCCTCGTTTTTCTTATTACGAGTAGTTGTACCAACTTTGGTACGAAACAAGCTAAAGTTGATTTCCAACGTCAAGTGGCGCAAGTTCATGAAGAAATTCCACTGAATCAACCGTGGTCTTATGATCCGGGACCTGATGCCAGTACGCCGATGGGTCGCGAATTGATCGACATCGTAGCTACACAGCCGAATATGCCAGGTATTTCTAAAGAAATGACTGGATCTCAAAAATTTCGCCCGGCTTTTGGACCGACTTTATGGAGAATGATTCAAAAACCGAATAGCGTGAAAATTCTTTTCATCGGACAAGATGGAACACACATCGCTGAAGCCGCTGGAAGAACAGCTACAGCCGGTTTTGGTGGACGAGCGCAGGATATGGCCGCTCACTTTGGTGTTATGACAAGTTCAGCTTACATGAATACTTTTGCCTACACTATATATGGTCAATACACCGCTTTCGGTGTTCCTGTTATTTCTGAATTCAACGGAAAAAAATCAGTTTCGTTTGATTCAGTCACTGACAACGGAATTTGGATGATCTCTCAAGATCAAAACAGTCCCATGGTTAAATGGAGAAATAAGCTCATTGACTGGATTATCCGAAATAATAAAGACACTTTAAAATTAGTGGTTCTATTCGGAGGGGCGGCTCAAGATGCCATTGGTACTTATATCGAAAGCGCCGGTGGACAAGTCGGAGCCCGTTACACAAAAGAACAAATTCTGACTCAAAAAATTCAGGTTCCCCTTTTTAAATCTGAATCAGGTGCGGCGAATAAGGAAACTCCGGTTGCATTAACCAAAAATAATGAAAACGTATTTGACTATTTAGGCGTGCAAATTCCCTATAAAAATTTAGGCAGCCAAAATGCACAATATGATAAACCAGCTCAAGCTAAACTTTTAGAAGCTAAAGAAAAATTCTCTTCTCACATTGATGAGGTTTATCCCCAGTTAGCTATCCCAACAGGTGGTATCGGAAACAGCGGCGTCGTTCATCCAGCTCAAATCGGTGGATATGATTTGAGAAAAATTAATATCAACGGACAAACGACAATTTCCTTAAAAAACTTAAAACTTTCCGACGGCACAACAATTACCAATGATATATTAGTGGCTGAATTTCCTCATCCGACATCATTAAGTGCTTCTGAAATGCAGAACAAAGGTTCGGCAGCAATTAAAGTTGGAAAATCTTTAGAATTGTTAAAACCAATGCGCGATAAGGGTTGGAATATCGAACCTGATCCAGGTTTAGAAAATAGATTCACGACAAATAAACCTTACGTTTATGGTCGTACAGATATCCCACCAGATTTCTATGATTTTGGAACTCCGAATAATCGGATGGTATCTGTTTCATCTGCGTCTCGTATGTCAGGAAATGCGAACATTGTGGTGATCGGTACTCGAGAACGTGCCACATTTGATATGAATAAATTAACGGCGGCAACAAACATAGCTCGTCCGGCCGGAATTTCGGATCAAGAGGCTTTCACCGCGCGACCTCGTACGACGCCGGATCGATATTTATTTGAAGTGGGGCCGGGCGAAAAAATGGCTCGCATCATGAAAGAAAACTTAGATATGAAGGCGATCACGACGATGAAGCCCGAGTATGTTAAAAACAATCCAGATGTTAAAGCTTACAAAGCGGGTATCGAAGCGTTCAACGTGAAAACTCATCCGGCTGATGTTGGTGATTTTGGTCACTACCGCGGAACTTTTGTTGATCCTCAAGTTGTTGTGTTGGCTGATCCAGACGGCGTCGATGATATTTTAACCGCGCGTGCATTAACCGGGGCTCGGGGTCAGTATTTGCAAACGATGTTCAATCAATTAGGTGTGAATGACAAATATTTAGTGATTAAAACAGTTCCTTTTGGAATGGACGGAGCGACAGACCAAGAGTGGAAACGCGTGATCTATCAAACTTTGAATTACCGTGAAAAAATCTTTGCTGAAGTTTTAAAAAATCCGTCAATTAAGTTGATTGTAGCTGATGGTAAATGGGCTTCTTTAATTATGCCTAAATTAAATAAAACGTCTATTCCGGTCGCGTTCATTAAGAAAACAGGATCAGATGATAATTCAGGAATTAATGAGGCTGTAACCTTTATTAATAACTTGGCGTTATTCCCTCGTGTCGCTTCGACAGTGGATGTGATGTCGAATATTCCACGCACACACTTAGGCTTTTTCTCGCGTGTATGGGAAGGAACAAGTGGAACTCGTGTGTTTGGGGCCACTTCCGCTGCCGACCGTGGCGTGGCCTTCGCTATCGTCGCTCCAGCCTGGGCCTACCAACAGAAGTTCGTTGAGCAAAGTGTTGATGAGCGAGCGAGTGTAGATGCTTTGAAGAATTCGTTAAAAGTGTTGAACTTACCTATGGGTAATGAAACCTATAAAGATTATTTGAATAGAACTTCGACGACTCCGATTATTAAATAAGTCACTGTATCAAGTTGAGAAAGTTTTTTCTAAAATGGAAAAACTTTCTTAAACTTTAGTCTAGATATAGCCGAAAGTATGGCTATGAAGCAGCATAAATACTACATTTTTAGTTTGGGCGTTTTATTCGCCGTGCAAATTTTTTTTGTAACAGTATTTATGCTCACTATGGATGGGTCTGGACTTCAAAAGAAGCACATCGAAATTTTAGAAGCTCAAAATAATTCACTCATGAATCAAGTAGCTGGATCATCGTTAACTCAAAGTCGTCAAGTGGCTTCGATCGATACGACAGTCCAATATACTCAGGTCAAAAAGAATGTTAAAGAATTAGACTTATCGGAGCATTACTTTGCTCAAATCGAACAATTTAAAAAAGAAAATAATCGTATGGCGGCCTTGGAGACCATCGCGAAGATTCAGGAAACGAGTTCAAACGCAGAACATGTCGCCAAAGCTGAGTATGAAAAAATCAATTTAATTTGTACTCAAAAATTAGAAGTTGATTGCATAAATGAAATCGACATGATCGTGAGTCAGTTTCCTGATTCAAATTGGACCGCTAAGAGCCTTTTATTGTTAAGTCATTATTACTATAAAGAAAATCGAGTCAACGACTCGAAAGCATTGATTAACATCATTCGGACTGAATTTAAAACTTACAATGAACTTGATCGAGATATTAAAAAATTGTCAGTTAAAACTCTATAAGATGCTGAGGCTTGTCAAAAGCAAAAAATAGAAAATAAAAAAATGAAAGATATGTTTTTTATGAGGACTTTTGAACAATAGCATCCTATCATTTTTGAATGTTAGCACATCGAAGAGCAAAAATTGTAGCCACCATGGGTCCCGCCACTCAAAATTCTGAAAATATCGAAAAAGCTATTATAGCTGGTATGAACGTCGCCCGACTTAATTTCAGTCATGGTACGCATGAACAGCATTTGGCCGTGATTAAAATTATTCGTGAAAAATCAATGTCATTAAAAGCCCCCGTAACGATCTTGCAAGATTTGCAAGGGCCGAAAGTGCGTGTTGGTCTTTTTGAAAAAGGTTCGATCGATTTGGCTCAAGGTGAAATTGTCACCGTCACGATTGATGATGTCTTAGGTAAACCAGGGCTTATTCCAAGTGACTTCAAAGAATTATGTCGAGCTGCTAGCCCAGGAAACCGAATATTATTAGATGATGGTTTGATTGAACTTGAAGTTTTAGAAGTAGCACCAACGACCTTAAAAGCTAAAGTGATCTATGGTGGAATTCTTAAAAACAGAAAAGGGATGAATCTTCCTGGCGTCAATCTTCCCGTTGAAGCCATGACGGCAAAAGATAAAGAAGATTTAGAATTTGGTTTAGCCAACGGAGTCGATTACGTCGCACTCAGTTTCGTTCGCCATGGAAAAGATATTCGTCAATTACGTGAAATTATTCAAAATAAAAAATCTCCTGCTAAAATTGTAGCTAAAATCGAGATGATTGAAGCTTTGGAAAACTTAGAAGAAATTATACGCCTCAGCGATGTGGTAATGGTCGCTCGCGGAGACTTGGCCGTAGAAATAGGACAAAGTCGTCTTCCCAGCGCGCAGAAGCGAATTATTTCTTTATGTAATGAATTAGGAAAACCTGTGATCACGGCGACGCAGATGTTGGACTCTATGGTGGAAAATCCTCGACCGACGCGTGCGGAAATTACAGATATAGCTAACGCCGTTTTAGATGGATCCGACGCTTTAATGTTATCGGCAGAAAGTGCCAGTGGTAAATATCCCTTCAAGGCGATTCGTACCATGCATGAAATCATTGTCGAAGTTGAAAAAAATGAAAACAGTTACTACAAAATTTCATTAGAAAACGAATTATTGAGTGTGCCGGCCGCGATCGCTGCCAGCTCGGCGTTAACTGCTTTGAAATTAAATGCCAGTGCCATAGTCTGTTTAACCACCACGGGAAAAACAGCTCAGATTATTTCAAGTTTTAGACCTAAAGCTCAGGTTGTCGCCATCACGACGGATGTTGATGTTTTGAATCGTCTAGAAATTACATGGGGACTTCAAACTTTGCATTTAAGACCTTATGAGAATTTAAAAGATATTCTTCAGCAGGTTGAAAAACTACTCATTGAAAATGGCTTATCAAAAACGGGCGACAGAATCATTTTAACTTTAGGACAGCCAATTGCAGATCGAGGCACGACCAACTCGATTCACGTTCACACAGTTGGCGGCGAAGAATATAAAAAAGCCGATGCGAGCCGACTTCCATTAAGGTTTTCTCCGTTAAAAGATATTTAAGAATGATTATACAAGATAACTTTGGAAAAAGTCATAATCTAATTAATCAACCAATTGTCTTACAATATAATGAACGGGTAAAACGGGGCTTCAAGGCTTTCGGATTAAATTTTTTATTCGCGATGATGAGCGTATTTATTCCAGTACTTCATTTTTTTCTTGTGCCATTATTTCTTTTTCTATCAGTTTATCAAGGTATCGCGAAATTTAAGCAAACTCGTCGTCTAGACTTGAACGATGAGGTTTGTCCCGTTTGCATGAAAAGTCTAGGAAGTGGTATGGGATTTATGGAAGGCGACATACTGCGAACAGTATGCAAGGCCTGTCGGTCAAAACTTGTCATTCGTGATTAGATTATAACGGAAGAACCACGTGCTTATTTTCAGGCGCAGGCAATATTGTTTTTGTGTCTATAAAAAAGAGCATGTAAATAAATGATGCGATTGAGCCGGTGATCACAATCATTTTCATGTACGGATACTGAATCTCAAGTGGCCACATACTTATTAAGTAAGACAACATTATTAATCGAATAGTTTCTATGACTTTGGCCAAGGGCTTGGCCTCTAAAAAGAGTGACCAATTATAAACTTGTAAAAATATGAGAGCTGACAGCGCTGTCATTTGCCAAGGGTTTAGCGGAGTTTGCGGGTTAATCACAGGAAACAAGGTGTAGAATGCAAAGAGGAGCTGCGCTGAAAGGTATACGGTTGATCCTTTAAAATAAGCCGAGGTGTATTTGTTTTCTGGAGTATAACCTAATGGTGGAGGTTCGCTATGAGAAGGTAAATCACGAGGTCTCCATGAAGGCGGCATAATCCAAATTTTAAATTTATCGACCCATGATTGGGTTTTTAAAACATCATTCCAAATACAGATAAACCAATGAAAATTGATGTAGAATGGATTCCAACTTTTTGGTGGAACTGAAACACCGTAATAAATCGGCTCCACTTGTTCTTGGTAGGTACCAAATATTTTATCCCAAATAATTAAAGTGCCACCGTAATTTTTATCCCAATAAATGGGATTAACGGCATGATGAACTTGATGATGATAAGGTGAATTCAACCAGGCTTCAATCCAAGCCGGATAGTGCTTGATGACGCGCGTGTGGGGAATGAGTTGATAAACTAAATTGATGGCCACGATCGTGATGACAGTTGTTGGTGTAAAACCAAGAATACACAAGGGCCAGTAAAATAAAAAAGAAGCGGCTCTTTGAGTCAGGCTGGCTCGTAAAGCGACAGCATAATTAAGTTCTTCAGCGCTGTGATGTGGAACATGGGCCGCCCAAAAAATATTAATTCGATGTCCTGCTCGATGAAACCAGTAAAATAAAAAATCACCAAAGATATAACCCAGAGCAAGCACCCACCATGTATTTTCAAAATGAAACAAAGCATAGTTATCGTAAATCCAAGAGTAGGTGATCATAATAGGCGCGACTAATGCAATATTAAGACATTGAGCCATAAACATCGTGCCGATACCCATAATACTGTCTTGAAATCCATAAAGATTATTTTTTTTAAATAGACAGTATATAATTTCACAGGCGATGAGGATAAATACCGGAACAGCGACCACGGCATAGATGTTTACTGGTCCCATTATTTATCCTCGATTGGAAAGAGATAGGTCGTATTCATCGTTTGTCGATCGAGCACTTCGTAAATTTCAACGACGGGGCCTTTGCGTTTTAATTTACTTTCATTAATGAAGCTATCAGCTTTAGGATAGACTTTGAGTGGGCCAATGCCCGGAGATCCATTGAATAAAGCGACGACAGCTTTGGTTTTTATATATTCACTTTGAAAAAAATCTGACGGCAAAGCTAATGTTTTCAGATGGGCTATGGCCGTGGTATTTTGGGCTTCGATGAGGCAGCCCGCGCGAGATTTTAAACGCCCCTCTTCGGTTGTGCTCGGATCATCAAAGAATTCGCCAAATGTGTATTTGCAGTCTAATTTATTTTCTTTAGCCCAGGCTTCAACTTGTTGGATTTTCTCTACGATTTTATGATAGGCGCCGACATGATTTTTGTACACTAAGGTATAAGGACCACGTTCATCTAGACCAACATAAACAGATTTAAAAGCACCGGTGTATTGAGCTAAGTAAAGAAAGAAGGCAACTAAACCAATTGTGACGGCGAAGAAGACATGTTTAATCATATATTTTTAATAATTTCTGAAAAAGTTGTGAATTTTTTTTGAACGAGTGGATTTAAATTAGCGAGTTCGACAAAGTTGGCTTCTTGAGTTGATGTTAAATTTTCATGAGCTAGCGGAACAATCATAGTTAATTCAAACAAAAGGCGATCAACGAATAAAATCCAATCTTCACCAAGCAAAGGAGCGGTGCGCGCTAAATTTTTCACTAAATGAGTTGAAGTCTGGATATCAGTCGGATGGCTGAGAACATTGAAGCCAATACCGATGAGTAAACGATGTTCAGTGCCTTGAGTCACTGTTTCAACAAGAATACCCGCGATTTTTTTATCTCCGATGAAAAGATCATTCGGAGCCTTCAGGCTAAAGGGTAATGACTGCCAAGTGGACTTAGCCGCATTATATAAGGCCATACCCACTTTAGCTGTCATATGCGGTGAGGGTGTCTGAGTAACGGAAAAAGACCAAGTTGAAAGTAAGCCTCCACCTGCTGTCGGCGAAGTCCACGTGCGATCGAATCGCCCGCGACCCTGCGTTTGATCATCAGCCACATACAAAACAAATTCATTTTCTAATTCTTCTTGTTCAAAGGCCGCCGTTTTGGCGCGCGTGTTAGTGCTGTCAGTCGAGATAAAATAATTAGTTTTTAAATTATTGGCTTTCGACCATGTGGCTGTGACTTCACCAATTTTAATATCGCTTAAGGGGGAATCGTTCGTCATCTTTTTTAATTCCAATCGAAAAGTAAACTGATGTCAGCGTTTGGAGCCGAATGAGTCAGTGCGCCGACAGAAATAAAATCAACATTCAGATCAGCTACAGACTTAACACGCTCTAAAGACATATTGCCACTGGCTTCCGTTTTGATGTGCTTGGGAATATGTTTTAAAACTTCAGCCAGGAGTTCATTATTCATGTTATCGAGTAAAATGCGATCTACATTCAGACTGACACATTCTTTGACCTGTTCTAAATTAGAAGCTTCGACTTCAATTTTAAAATCACAGTTATTGCGAATACGTTCTACGGCCGTCGTGATGCTGCCAGCCAGACTGATATGATTATCTTTGACCAAAACAGCATCAGATAAGTTGAAGCGATGGTTTAAGCCACCACCGTGAATGACGGCCTTTTTTTCTAATTCTCGGTAAAGCGGAGTGGTTTTGCGTGTATCTAAAATACGTGTTCGTGTGCCTTCGATGGCTTTAACAAACTTACGGGTATGGGTGGCAATTCCCGATAATTTTCCTAAAAAATTTAAAGCAACGCGTTCCGCTTTTAAAATCTGAATGAGATTGCCTTCAATGCTACAAATATTTTGACCTTGATAAACAAAGTCACCTTCTTCAAAGAGCCATTTTAAACGAGCATTCGGCTCTAAGAGCTGAATGGCTTGTTCAAACACCGGACTGCCGGAAAGAACAATATCACTTTTAGCTTTTAAGACGGCTTCGCCTTCGCGCGGTTTGACCGCTAAAGATTCAGTCGTAATATCGCCTGTAGGCATGTCTTCTTTAAGGGCGGCTCGAATCAGTTCAACTGTAGTCATATGGATTTTTCGATATTTTTTAAAAGTTTTTCAATTTCGGCCCTGATGATTTTCTCAGCCATATCTGGAATAATTTGCCAGCATATTTTTTCTGTCATGACGCGAACTTCTTCGCGCACCAGACTTTCATCAAAGCGATTAATGTGCATAGGTTGAGACATCTGATGACTATTTTGTCGATCGATTTGGTGGTTCACTTCGTTGTGCACATGTTTCTCGATTTTATTCAAAGCGGCCGGAGAGTTTTCGAGATAATTTTTAATTTGGCTGCTGATTTTGTATTGGTCTTCGGAACGTTTCGCATTGGACTGAACCAGCACAACTTCTTCGAAATCTCCGTGGGACTCTGTTTCAATGTGAATGGCGGTGTTGGATGGTTTATTTTCACTGTACCCGTTAGAGGCGAAGGACTGTTCGTTATTAAAAGGTGGATGGCCTTGAAGCTGAACGTGCTGATACTCTTCATCAGACGAATGATCTTCGGTGAATTCAGGAAGGGCCGGAAAATCTAATAAACCCTTGAGCGGATGAGATTCAGTTTCTTTATAATATTTAGTGACAAGTTTGCGGAGAGCGGCGGTATCGAACGGTTTTTCTAATTTATCTGCATAGCCAGCTTGCGTGGCAAGACTTGTGTTGAACTCCATGAAGTTACTCCACATGAGAATCACCGGTATATGCTTGGTTTCAATCGAAGCCGTGATTTCGCGGCAAACTTCGTAACCTGATTTTTTAGTTAAAAGCACATCAGCAAAAATCAGCTGAGGGCGGAAATCGATGGCTACAGTCATGACATCTAAGCCAGAAGGAACACTTTTAATTTCGGCTCCGAGGTCGCTTAAAGCGAGCGAAAAAGCTTTTTTTATTGTTGTGCTTTCGTCTGCTAACAGAATACGCAATGGCATTAAGTTTAATCCTTCGGTTTATATTTTATGACGAGTGATCCCGATACCTTAGACTTAAGTACATAATACAATGACTACACAGTCAAGAGTAAGGCACACTATTTTATGTGAATAGAGCAGATCGATATATTTTAGGTCTTTTTTGGACCACATTCATTGCGGGATTACTCGTTTTCGTCACTTTGTTTTTAGCGACGGATATGATGTCAGCACTGGTTCGTTTTAATAACGCTGAGACCAGCGCTTTTGTTAAATATTATTTATTTTATCTTCCAGAAATTGTGCATCGAATGATTCCAGTAGCCACTGTCGTGGGAACAGTGATGACCATATCAACTTTGAATAAGGGATCAGAATTAATCGCTTTGTTTGCGTCGGGCTTGAGTTTATTTAGAATTTCACGTTGGATTTTTATTTCTATTTTGCTGGTCGCTGTTTTAGATTACGGCTTAGCCGATCGTTTGCTTCCGGTTTTTTCCAAACAAAAAAATTACACTTATTACACTGATATCGCCAAAAAGCCGGGTCAATTTCAGACGATCAAAACAAATAAGATTTGGTATCGATCTAAGAATAATTTATTTAATATTCAGACTTTAAATGCGACAGGAAATCGGGCGCAGGGACTCACACTCTATTTCTTTGATGAGAACTGGAAATTATTGCAGCTGATTACGGCTAAAGATGTCGATTTGAATGGGAAACAATGGATTCTGCATGATGGTTCCATCAGTGTTTTTACGACTGAATCAAGTTTTCCGCTTTTGACAGAGTTTCAAACTAAAACAGTTTCCATGTCGGAGGATGCGCAAGATTTAAGGAATACCGGACAGACCAGCGATCTGTTGACCCAGTCAGAATTATCTCGATTTATTAGTAAAAATAAAGAAGCGGGACTGGATACAATTCGTTACGAAGTCGAGTTTTATTCGAAACTGAGTTTTGCTTTGGCCGGTTTGGTCATGAGTATTTTAGCCATTCCTTTCCTGGTGGGTGAAGTTCGTCATGGTGGAAGCATGGTTAAAAATGTCAGTATCTGTTTGGCTTTGGTGATGGGGTATTGGATTCTTTATAGTTCTGCTCAAACTGTTGGCCAACATGGTCAACTCCCGCCAATTATAGCCGCCTGGGGCGCTAATTTAGTTATGGGTAGCTTGGGTGGTTACTTCTTGTTGCGCCTCAAGAGATGATAGTTTAAATCTATACGAATGAAATTAGAGATTTTAACATACCCCAATCCTATCTTACGAGAAGTTTCCGTTCCTGTAAAAAAATTCGATGCAAGCCTTAAAAAGTTAGTCGAAAACATGATGGAGACGATGTATGCCGCGAACGGCATTGGCTTAGCCGCACCACAAGTTGGTGAACTCATTCAATTGCTTGTTATCGACACTCGCCCAAGTAATGAAGAAGATCGTCGATATGCTTATGATGAATTAACAGATTTAGAAAAAGCTTTACCTCAACCATTAGTTTTAATTAATCCAACGATTGTGAAAGGTTACGGCTCAACAACTTTTGACGAGGGTTGCTTATCCGTTCCTAGTTTTTTTGAAACGGTCAAACGTTTTGAAAAAGTAGATATGAAAGCGTTTGATGTGAATGGAAAAGAATTTTCTTTTACGGTTGATGGATTGTTGGCGATCTGTATCCAGCACGAAATGGACCATTTGTCTGGAACTTTATTTATTGATCACATCAGTTTCATGAAAAGTAACAAAATTAAAAATCAAATTAAAAAAAGTGGATATCCCACTCCGGAAGAACTAGAAGAAACTAAAAAAAAGAAACGCGCTGAGAAACAGAAACTAGAGAGTAAATAAATCATGAGCGTTGTACGAGTTTGTTTTTTAGGAACTCCGGACTTTGCCGCTCGTCATTTGCAAACCCTTTTAGATGATTCACATTTCGAAGTTGTCGGAGTGGTGACTCAGCCGGACCGTCCTGCGGGACGCAAGATGCAACTGACTCCATCTCCGGTGAAGGTTTTAGCTCTTGCTCATCATATTCCAATTATAACTCCTGAAAATTTACGTAAAGAGCCAGAGGCTTTTGAAATGATTAAATCTTGGAAAGCCGAAGTCGCCGTCGTTGTGGCTTTCGGACAAATTTTATCCACTGATTTTTTAAACAGTTTTAACTACGGGGCCGTTAATGTGCACGGAAGCTTATTGCCATTATGGCGAGGAGCCGCTCCGATTCAACGAGCGGTGCAAGCAGGTGATACAGTGACTGGTGTGGCATTGCAGAAGATGGTCTACAAATTGGACGCGGGTGGGGTCATCGGCGAGCGTCGTATCGCTTTAGATGAAAAGATCACGGCGGCGGAATTATATTCGAAGCTGGCCTTTTTAGGCTGCGAACTTTTGTCGGTGGAATTGATGGATTACATCCGCGGAAATTTGACCCCTGTTGATCAAGATGAAACTAAAGTGACGATGGCGCCTAAGATTTTAAAAGAAGAATCATTATTAAGTTTTGAAAAGCCCGCTCGATTTTTACATAATACAGTTCGCGGTTTTAATATGGGGCCAGGAACATATATCATGTTCCAGGGAAAACGTTTGAAAATTCATGAAACGTTTTATGTGACTTCTGATTCGAATTTAAAACCGGGATTAGTTTCTGATATTTCAGACGAAGGTATTTTTATTCAAACCTTGTCAGGACAGATTATCTTAAAAATAGTTCAGCCGGAATCTAAAAATAAAATGGCAAGTTCAGATTTTGTTAAATCTGTTTCTTTAAAAAAGGGAGATGCCTTTGTCTAAAAGAATGATTGCACCCAGCATCTTGTCTGCGGACTTTTCTAATTTAGAAAGCGAAATTAAACTCATTACAGAAGCCGGGGCTGACTTTGTTCATGTAGATGTGATGGATGGGCACTTCGTTCCGAACTTAACTATTGGAATGCCAGTGGTGAAAGCGATTAAGCCTAAATCAAGTCTTCCTTTAGATGTTCATTTAATGATTGAGCATCCTGAAACCTATGTTGAACAGTTTGTCAAAGCCGGCAGTGATTATTTAACCATTCACGTTGAATCGACAAAGAACGTTGAGACGACTTTAAAAATGATTCGTGATTTAGGAGCAAAGCCAGGAATTACGGCTCGACCGGGAACTGGTTTAGAGCTCATAAAGCCTTTTCTTCATTTAGTCGATTTGGTTTTAGTGATGACGGTTGAACCGGGTTTCGGTGGACAAAAATTTATGAACAGTCAGCTGGAAAAAATAAAAGAACTAAAATCTATTCGTGAATTTCAAAAATTTAATTACATCATTGAAGTGGATGGCGGAGTGAATCCTGAAACCGCCAAATTATGTTGGGATGCAGGAGCCGATGTGTTGGTGGCAGGATCAGCGGTGTTTAGCACGAAAAACTATAAAACAAATATTGAAGCATTAAAGTAGGAAACCAAACATGAAGAATTTTGTACTCGACGGTCAAACTTTGACGATGAACGCGCTTAACGAAATGGTTTTCTCTGAGGGAAAGTTTTCTTTAAGCGAAACGGCTACGGCTAAAATTAAAAAATCTCGCGATTATATCGAGTCACGAATTAAAACAGGCGAAGTCATGTATGGTGTAAACACCGGATTTGGGGCTTTTTCATCTGTGCGTATTTCTGATTCTCAAATTGAACAGCTACAAAAAAACTTGATTCGATCACATTCGGTGGGAATCGGTGAGCCTTTCACGAAACCCCAATCCAAAGCCATGATGATCTTGCGCGCGAATACCTTGGCACGCGGTCACAGCGGAATTCGAGTTGATGTGGTGTCGAAGATTTTAGAATTTTTAAATAACGATGTGATCCCGTTGATTCCTTCACAGGGTAGCGTAGGAGCTTCAGGGGACTTAGCTCCGTTGTCGCATTTAGCTTTAGCTCTGATTGGTGAAGGTGAGGTTTGGGGAAATAGCCTTAAAGGCATTACCCCGTTAGAGTTGAAAGCTAAAGAAGGATTATCTTTGATCAATGGCTGTCAGGTGATGACTGCGGTGGGATTACTTTCACTTTATGAAGCTGTGCAATTAATTAAGTTAGCGGATATTTCAGGAGCGATGTCTTTAGAAGGTCTTCGTGGATCTCGTAAACCATTTGATCCGTTGATCGCTGAAACTCGCCCGCATGTGGGCGAAGCGAAAACGGCTCAAAATTTATTAAAAATTATGGGGCCTCAATCTGAAATCTCGGAAAGTCATGCCATTGGTGATCACCGCGTGCAAGATGCCTATTCCCTTCGTTGTATGCCTGCCGTTCACGGTGCCGTGAAGATGGGAATTGAATACGCCGTTACGGTTTTAGAAACGGAAGCCAATTCAAGCACGGATAATCCGCTGGTGTTTGCTGACGAAGGTAAAATTTTATCTTGTGGAAATTTTCATGGAATGCCCGTGGCTCATGCGATGGATTTTGCAGGCATCGTGATTTCATCATTAGCCAGTATTTCGCACGAGCGAATTTCTAAATTTATTTCAACTCAGATGAGTGAGCTTCCGCCCTTCTTAGCGCCCGATGGTGGGTTGAACTCAGGTCACATGATTATTCAAGTAGCTAGCGCCAGTTTAGTGAGTGAAAATAAAGTATTGTCTCACCCCGCCAGCGTAGATTCTATGCCGACATCAGCGGAAAAAGAAGATCATGTTTCCATGGGGACGATTGCTGCGCGAAAGTTTTCACAGATCGTGAAAAATGCCTATAACGTTGTAGCGATGGAATTTTTATCAAACACTCAAGCTTTGGATATGATTTTACCGTTAAAGCCAGCGGCTGGAGTATTAAGCGCCTATAATTGTATTCGTAAAGAAGTTCCTTATGCGGATGTGGATCGTATATTTTCAAAAGATGTGACGAAGATTCATAAGCTGATGATGGATGGTACGATTGTGAGAGCCGTCGAGAAAACGGTCGGAGAGTTAAGTGTTTAAACTTATTTTTTCAGTGGGAATTTTATTGTCGGTTGCAAGATTACAAGCAGGAGAGATTTTGACTGAAAAATTAGTGGCTCAATTATTAGAAACAAAGAAAGCTTTTGTTTTTTCTCCGTATAGTGTCGGCGCTGCCATGTCGATGACCGCCGAAGGATCCAGTGGCGCGACTAAAAAAGAATTTGGCCGTGTTTTAGGTCTGCCTTGGACCAATGGCATTCCTAAAAGTGATGGGTCTGTTTTTCAGACGGCGCAAGCGGTTTGGGTGGAACAAACATACTCGATCAAATCAGGTTACATGGATAAGTTGAAAAAGAAATACCAGGCAGGATTTGAAAAAACTGATTTCAAAGAACAGTCCGAACCAGCTCGATTGAAAATCAATCAATGGGTGGAAGAGAAAACAAAAGATAAGATTAAGGATTTACTACCGGCGGGAAGCTTAACACCATTAACGCGATTGGTTTTAGTGAATGGTGTATATTTTAAGGATTCCTGGGAGCAAGCTTTTGATAAAAGTTTAACGGGATTGCAACCTTTCAAGGTTACAGAGGAACAGTCCGTTGAAGTTGAAGCTTTAAAAAAACATTTTAAATCCGTTCAGTATTATTCGAGTGATAAATTTGAATCGGTTCAGATTCCCTATAAAACAAAAGGTTTTTATCTAAGACTTTTCTTGCCAAAAGGTTTTGATATTTCCAAAGAAACAGTTAAAGAGATTCTCAATAAGAAAAATAAGCACTATTCAAACGAAGATATGATTGTTCAGTTTCCTAAATTTAAAATTGATTTCGAAATTGAGTTATCACAAAACTTTAAAGATCTAGGATTAGTATTACCATTTTCCGATCAAGCTGATTTTTCGAAATTAACTCCGTCGGCCAGTGCCGATCGAGTTCGTATTAGTTTGATTCAGCATAAAGTGTTTATTGAGGTGAATGAAGAAGGTACGGAAGCGGCAGCGGCCACAGCTGTAGTTTTAAAAGGGCGCTCTATAGCGCCGAAAGTTAAAGAATTGATCGCGGATCGTCCTTTTTTATATGAAATTGTCCGCATCAAGTCGGTGACTTCAGAAGATATTTTATTCGTCGGTTACTATAAGCCGTAAGAAAGAGATTTTATTATGATGACCACAGAGCAAAAAAAAAGCATCAAAGCGCCAACCGGAACTCATTTAAACTGTAAGGGTTGGTTGCAAGAGGCTGCGTATCGCATGATTCAAAATAATTTAGACGCCGAAGTGGCGGAGAATCCTGAACAACTTGTGGTTTATGGTGGAATCGGTAAAGCCGCACGCAACTGGGAAAGTTACGAAAAAATTTTAGAATCACTCAAAACTTTAGAAAACGATGAAACTTTATTAGTTCAATCTGGAAAACCAATCGGAGTATTGAAAACACATGAAGATGCTCCGCGCGTCTTGATCGCAAATTCAAACTTAGTTCCTAAGTGGGCTAACTGGGAACACTTTCACGAGTTAGATAAAAAAGGGTTGATGATGTACGGTCAAATGACTGCAGGATCTTGGATTTACATCGGGACACAGGGGATTGTTCAAGGAACCTATGAAACTTTTGCCGAAATAGGTCGCCAAAATTTCGGAGGATCATTAAAAGGTAAAATCATTTTAACAGCAGGTCTTGGAGGAATGGGTGGAGCGCAACCCCTGGCTGGCGTTTTTGCTGAAGCGGTGGTGATTGCCGTCGATATAGATCAAACACGAATTGATATGCGTTTAAAAACGAAATATGTCGATGAACAAGCCGCAAGTATCGAAGACGCGATCGCGCGCGCGAAAAAATACGCGAGCCTCGGTGAAGCTAAATCGATTGCGGTTCACGGCAACATGGCCACTGAAATTTGGAAGATGATTGATTTGAAATGGACACCAGATATTTTAACAGATCAAACTTCGGCTCATGATCCTTTGGTGGGATATATTCCCGAAGGCTATTCTGTCGATACAGCTAAAAAATTCCGCGAACAGGATCAAAAAGCTTATTTGGCCGCAGCTTACAAGTCGATGGCCAAACACGTTGAAGGAATGCTCGCCATGAAAAAAAACGGTGCTATTACTTTTGATTATGGAAATAATTTGCGCGCGCGAGCGGAAGAAGCTGGTGTTAAAAATGCTTTTGATTATCCTGGATTTGTTCCGGCGTATATTCGACCTTTATTCTGCAAAGGCAGTGGACCATTCCGTTGGGTGGCGCTTTCCGGCGATCCAAACGATATCGCTGTGACAGATAAAGCGATTAAAGAATTATTTCCATTTAAAAAAGATTTGCATCGTTGGATTGATATGGCCTCTAGCCGTATTCAATTCCAAGGACTGCCTGCACGTATTTGTTGGTTAGAATATGGTGAACGCGAAAAAGCAGGATTATTATTAAATCAATTAGTCAAAGATGGTAAAGTAAAAGCTCCTATTGTTATTGGTCGTGATCATTTAGACTGCGGATCAGTGGCTAGTCCCAATCGTGAAACTGAAGCAATGAAAGATGGATCAGATGCAGTTAGTGATTGGCCGATGTTAAGTGCTATGGCTTTGGTGGCCAGTGGCTCAACCTGGGTATCGCTTCATCACGGTGGAGGAGTTGGTATGGGATACTCGCAGCATAGTGGTCAAGTGATCGTAGCGGATGGAACTGAGGCTGCGGCCAAAAGATTAAAACGTGTTTTGACCACGGATCCAGCCATGGGTATTTTCCGTCACTTAGATGCAGGTTACGAAGACGCTAAACAAATCGCGATTGAGCGTGGTGTAAAAAGCGTTTGGATTTAGATCTGACTTTGATTCGATTTGGAAGCTTTAGTTGCAGTTTCTCGATCCATTTTTGTCGCATAAAGGTAAACAAAAATTCCTCCGGCGATAAGGAAAACGAGAAATAGAAAACCTAACAAAATCGTCGCGAAGCTGAGAAATTCTCCATCGTACATTTCATGCATATTATTTTTTTACCGATGCAGTTAGAGTAGGGGCCGGAATTAATTTTTGGACGAGCTTGCGAAAAGCTTTTTCTTCGGATGTAGTCAGCGGTTCAAAGAATTTTTTTTCAGCGCGAAGTTTGGCCGTTTGGCATTGATCTAAAACTTTTTTTCCCCATTTAGTCAGCTGTAGATTTTTAACACGGCGATCAGTCGGGTGAGCGATGCGTTCCAACATTTTTCTTTTTTCAAGGCTATCGATTAATTTAACCATAGAAGCCTTATCTATTCCTAATTGATCGCCGAGCTGGATCTGACTAATAAGTTCTCCGGCTTGTATAATCTTAAGTAGAGCTAAGTCTCCAGTGATAAGATTGAAATCTTTTAATTCCTCATTCATCAAGGTTCTCAAGCGAATGGTCGCTTTATTTAAGCAATAGCCGCAATATTTAATCAAAGCGGGATGGACCTTTGTATCGTCTTGATAATTAATCATCTGGTTTTTTTTTGCCATAATGTAGTTTAAACAGAAAATCGTTTGCACTGCAAACGATTTATGAGTACAACTAAATAAAAGGATCCTTTTTTATGACAACCCCAAAAATGCTCTGTCTTATATTAAGTAGCTTAATGGTTATGGCGGCCCAAGCTGAAACTGTTCACGTGCAAAAAATTGTTTCCGAAGCGTTGACTCAGTCGTTACAGTTGCAAAAAACTGAAGCCGCCTATGAAGAAGCCAGCTGGAAAAAATCTGAAACTTTACAGGGGTTCTTGCCTTCGTTAACAGGTTCGGTGAATTACCTGACTAACAAAAAATACATGTTGGTCGATGTCAACTTGGGTGGCAATCCGGCCTCGATCGCGCAAGTCGTGCCGACGACAGCATATACGCTGAACGCATCTCTCCCTTTGTTTGATGGCTTCGCCAGTACCCATCGTTTGTTATCAGCAAAGCACGCTCAAAAATCTGCTGAATACGAACTTGATTGGGCGCGATTTTCCATTGAACGCCAGACGATACTTCAGTTTTATAAAGCCATCGCGGCCAAATCGTTAAAAGAAGTCGCCGATCAGAATTTAAAAAGTTTAAACGATCATCTTAAAGACACTCTGGCCATGAAGAAAGCCGGCGTATCGACTAACTACGACGTTCTTCGCGTTCAAGTGCAAGCTTCAGAAGCTGAATCTGAAATTCTAAATGCGCAAAATAATTTAGATGAAACTAGCGGAAATCTTAGGTAAAGAATCAGAAGATCGTGATCTTGTTGGTCAACTTCCAGAAATTGGAATTGACGTGGTTCAAAAGGCTTCACAATTAAAAGCTGAGGATCGCGCCGATTTAAAAGCTTTGCGTGAAAGACGTTCAGCAGCAGATTCCCTTGATGATTCAACAGGGGCATACTGGGTTCCCAAAATTGCAGCTTTTGGACAGTATCAGTATTATAACAACATCAATGATCGTTTTACGGATGATGCTAAATTTCGTGAAGCCTACATGGTGGGACTTAATTTAACTTGGAACTTATTTGATATCGCCTCGATTGCAAAATCAAAACAATCTTCAGCGCAGTACGTGCAAATGCAAAAAAATATTCAAATGACTGAGATAAAAGCGAAACAAGATTTAGATTTCTGGAAGAAAAAATTAAATTACTTCATTAACGTCTACCAAGCTCGTCGTGCTGATATTGATCGATCATTAGAAGCGGTTCGTTTAGCTAAAGAGGGACGTCGCGCCGGAGTTCGTACAAATACCGAACAGCTAGATGCCGAAGTCGATCTCGCCCGCGTGCGGGCTCATCAAGTCAACGCTCAAATAGGGGCGATAGAAGCGTTAGTGAATCTAGAACTCGCAACTGGCAAAACACTTTACAATT
>CALMPX010000218.1 GCA_937871355.1 uncultured Bdellovibrio sp. | reverse complement strand
GTCAGGTGTTGGAATTCAGAAAAATTTCTGAAGATGATTTGAAAACAATTTTAAAAAATGCTGCTAAAAATGAGAGTCGTGATTTAGAGCAAATTTTAACACCAGAAGCTTTAGATATTTTAACTCGTTTTGTTGACGGAGATGCTCGACGTTTGTTGAATGTATTTGAGACCATTTTAAATGTCTTCTTACTTGAAACAGATCCGGATGTTTTCCCAGTTACTGAAGTGGGTTTAGAATTATTTCTCAATAAGCGACTTTTGGCTTACGATAAAAAATCAGATAATCACTATGATAGCATTTCAGCCTTTATTAAATCTATGCGCGGCTCAGATCCAGATGCGGCGGTTTATTATATGGCTCGCATGTTAGATGGCGGAGAAGACCCGGTTTTTATTGCACGACGTATGGTCGTATTTGCCAGTGAAGATGTCGGTAACGCTGACCCTCGTGCCTTACCATTGGCTATCGCCTGTTTACAAGCCGTAGAGGCTATCGGGATGCCCGAGTGTCGAATAAATCTTGCACAAGGAGTTACTTTTTTAGCTTCATGTCCAAAATCAAATGCCAGCTATGAAGCGATTAATGCGGCTATGGAATTTGTCGGAAAAAATGCGAATCACGCCATACCCACGCATATTAAATCGATCGGTAAAGCTCAAGGTTACAAGTATCCGCACTCGTACCCTAAAGGTTACGTCAAACAAAACTACTGGCCTGAAGAGATGGAGCCACAGCATTTCTATGAACCCAAAAATATCGGATTCGAAAAAAATATTTCTGAATATTTAAAATGGATCAAGTCTGAAAAAGAGTCGTAAGCTTCTGCCACTTGGCACTAATGGGACAAATAATATCCATCGTTTTATTTTCCACCGGATGAGTAAAGACGATACGTTTAGCTTTTAAACATAATCCATCGATTTTCATTTCATCACGCCAAAAACGATTGTGATGTGAGTCTCCGTGTTCACGGTCTCCGATCACAGGATGAGCGACGCGGTTCATATGACGACGTATTTGATGCCAGCGTCCTGTTTTTAACTCGATGTCTAACCAAGAATAACGACTGGTGGGATATTTTGAATGGATCGATGTGGCGACTTCGAAAGTGTGAGCGGTTGAATAAAGGGTGGTGCATTCAGCTAAGTCACCCGTAGAATCTAATTCTAACGCCAGCTCAATTTTTCCGTAAGGTTCCTTAAACCAACCGCGTACAATGGCATCGTAGTATTTAGAAAATTCTTTGGCCCGCATCATCAGATTTAATTTTTGATTGGCATCGCGGGTCTTAGCAAAAATCACAACTCCTTCAGTGGCAAAATCGAGACGGTGAATAGGATTGGCGTAAATTTTATGAACATCTTCGAGCCAATGAATGCAGGTGTTACGTCCAACACGCTGTTTGGCATATTTACTTTCAGGCGGATGAACATAGTAGGAGCACGGTTTGTACAAAGCAATAAGATGCTCATCTTCGGTGATGACATGAGGTAAAGTCCAATCAGTTTCCATTAAGCTTTAGTTGATTTAACTTTTTTAATCAGGTCAGAAAGTTTTAAAGATTCAAGATATTTTAAATTCGTTTTTTGATAACCTTCAGTCACGGAAGACATAATGCTGTGGATAGAACAACTCACAGCGCAATCTTTTTTTTGAGGTTTGTTATGCGGCTTTATTGAGTCTTCAATATGAAGAGCCACATAAATATCTTTTAAGTTAATTTCTGAAGGAAGTTTATTCAATTGAACGCCGCCATTTTTTCCACGAGCAGATTTAATTAAACCAGCTTTGTTAAGTAAAGAAAGTAGACGGCGAACCACCACGGGATTTGTATGAATACTATCGGCCAGAACATCCGAGTTAGGAAGTTTCGGACAGTCAGTTTTAGCGGTTAAAGCTAAAGCGAGCATGATATGGACGGAAGTAGCGAATTGGACGTTAACCATGCGAAGAATTTGGACTTAAAATCAAAATTTTTCAAGACAATTTCGTAGTATTTCTGCAGAGATCTTATATGATATTTTAATGACATTTAAAAAATCTAATAAGTCTGTTATTTCATGGATTCTTTATGACTGTGCCAACAGTGTATTTTATACGACGGTTATGGCTGGCTTTTTTCTCATTTTTTTTA
>CALMPX010000217.1 GCA_937871355.1 uncultured Bdellovibrio sp. | reverse complement strand
CTCAGATGAAAAATTCGATTCAACGTATTAAAAATACTTTACCGCATTTACATGAATTAGCTTTAGGTGGAACAGCGGTCGGAACGGGATTAAACACGCATATTAAATTTCCAGTTTTAGCGGCGCAAAAAATCGCAGCTGAAACTAAAATTCCTTTTGTGACGGCTCCAAATAAATTTGAAGCTTTAGCTTCCCATGACGCTTTGGTCGAAGTGCACGGCGCATTAAAAACAATAGCCGTATCACTCATGAAGATTGCCAACGATATTCGGTTATTAGGGAGCGGTCCTCGTTGTGGTATTGGTGAAATCAATTTGCCAGAAAATGAACCGGGTTCTTCGATTATGCCAGGGAAAGTTAATCCGACTCAAAGTGAAGCCATGACCATGGTCTGCGCGCAAGTTTTGGGTAATGATGTTGCGGTTAACATCGGAGGCGCCACAGGACACTTTGAATTAAACGTTTTCAAACCCTTAATTGTATTTAACTGCTTAAACTCAATTCGTTTGATTGCGGATGCCTGTGATGGATTTGTTGACCACTGTGTGGATGGAATCGTGGCGAATAAAGCTCAAATCAAAAAACATTTAGATAACTCACTCATGTTAGTGACAGCGTTGAATCCGCATATTGGTTATGATAAGGCGGCGACCATCGCTAAGACCGCTCATAAAAATGGGACGACATTAAAAGAAGAAGCCGTGAAGCTGGGATATTTAACGGCGGAACAATTTGATCAATACGTAAAACCTGAAACCATGATTGGGCCGATTTCTTGAGAATGACAGATCTTGCAGGAATGAATCCTATTTTATCAAAAGCTTCTTGGTTCGGTTCGGACGATATACAGCCGTATGTGTTTGTTCGACCGGAAAATAGCATTGCCAATCCCGGTACGCGACACGTAACAGATTGGTTTCAAAACAAAAAACCTATTTATAAAAATCCTTTAGACCTTAAAGAGCTTCCTTTTGCAGAAGGAATTTACCAACTAGAATGGAAATCGTTTGGTGATAAAGATATGGCGATCCCGCGTTGGGCTTTTTATGACTGCGCCGCAATGCCAGGCTTCATCGCGGGCTTTGCCGGGCGCACCTCAAAATTACCGAAGAAAATTTTAGATACATTAGGTTATTCGACGGAACAGGAATGGTGTCCGCTTTCTTTATTTATTATTATTCCGACGATGCACAAAGGGGAGTGGGTGGCTTATGACTTATGCGCCATCAATTCGTTGTTGCCCCGTGTAGAGCAATATTACGGAATGGGTTTCTTATCAAAAGCTTTCGCTTTATGGTACGCTAACGTAGAGCAGTGTTCGGGCATGACTCAGTGGGGAAGCCCCGCTTTAAGATTACATTCTCACTACGGACATCTGGAAATGATTGGGGCTTACGCTCCACTCCACACACACGCTCAAACCATGACATATCGTTGCCAGGTCGATACCGAATGTTGGGAAAAGTTTTTCAACAAAGAAGAAGACATCTCATTCCTCGAAAAATATCGATTAACGAATATCGTGGTTGATCCCAATAGCGAAGAATCAATGATCGCTATGCAAAATAGAATTCAAAATAATGAAGGCCCTTTTTATTTAAGTGCCTCAGAAATTTCTAAAACTAAATTAACTGATCCCCAACGGATTTACCAAATCAAGAGAGAGAATACATGAGTGAATTAACTTTGCCTCCAGTCGCCAAATCATTTTATACGTTTTGCAAAAAATGTGATATCGATCGTTATCATAAAGTTTTAGCTCATACATCAGATAAGACAGCTAAGATTGAATGTGAAGTTTGTCACAGCCGTAAGTCTTTCAGTTTGCCTAAACCTGGTTCTGAAGCTCGTAAAGCTAAAGCCGCTACGGTTAAAACAGCTGCTCGTAAAACGTCTCACACCGGTGAGTATGAATTACGTAACCAAAAACAAGCCAATAGTGAAGCGGTGACCTTCAATATTAAAATGACTTTCAAAGATAACCAAAAAATTTCTCATCCGAAATTTGGTATTGGTTTTGTTCAAAAAGCTCACGATGATAAAATCGAAGTGATCTTTGTGGATGAAGTTAAATCTTTAGTGCACAATCGCGTCTAGATCATAGAGATTTAAGATGAATTGGCTCGAGGGACTTAATCCCGAGCAGCAGCAAGCTGTCAGTCATAACTATGGCCCGTTACTTATCTTAGCCGGAGCCGGTTCTGGTAAGACCACGGTTTTAGTGGCCCGCACGGGGCGTTTGATTGCGGAAAAAATTGCGGACAGCAAAAGTATCTGTGTTTTAACTTTTACTAATAAATCGGCCCGTGAGCTCAAACTTCGTGTGCAGAAAAAAGTAGGCCAACAAGCCAAGGGATTATGGGCTGGAACATTTCACTCGTTCGGACTCCAATTACTGAGAAAAAACTATAAACTTGTTGGTTTACCAGCGCAGTTTGGAATCCTTGATCAATCCGATTCGCAGCATGTCGTTAAAGATCTGATTAAAAATATTAAAAATACGACTAAAGAAAAATTTGATATCGATAAGATACTTAATTTGATTAATCTTAACCGTTGTGGAAAAAAAGCCGCTCCCGATTACCTTCCAGAATATCACGAAATGGCTGAAGTCTTAACGCCATTGTATGAACGAGAACTTAAAAAATTAGGCGTGACTGATTTTGAAGGTTTGCTGCTAGAACCTTTAAGATTATTCAAAAAACATCCCGAAGTTTTGGAGTCCGTACAAAACCAATATCAACAGATTATGGTGGATGAATTCCAAGATACGAATAAAGAACAATTAGAATTAGTTAACTTTATTGCCGCTAAACATCTGAATTTGGTCGTTGTAGGTGATGATGATCAATCCATTTATGGTTGGCGCGGAGCTGAAATTCAGAATATTTTAAATTTTCCTAAGGCTTATGATCGCTGTGAAGTGATTAAGTTAGAACGTAATTACCGTTCAAGTTCTTCGATTTTGGATCTAGGAAATGCTGTTATTCAAAAAAACATTAAACGTCATGGTAAAGTTTTGAAATCTGAAAAAACTAAAAAGCTTGAACACGAAAAACCAGAAGTTTTTATCTTAGATAACGAAGACGAAGAAGCCGATTTTGTTTGTCGTGAAATTATTAATTTTAAAGCTAAAGGTATACAGTATAAAGATATTGCTATTCTCTACCGATCAAATACTCAAGGCGCTTTCATTGAATCCAGTCTTCGTAAAAATCAAATTCCT
>CALMPX010000216.1 GCA_937871355.1 uncultured Bdellovibrio sp. | reverse complement strand
CCCATCGAGCCGTTTGGCTATAATATTTTAAATTTAAAATGGCCTTTGTCTTACACCGTTTTTTTCATTCTCATTTTTTGTGTGATTATGGCTGGCCTCATCACACAAGCACGGCGTGCACGACGCTTCCGCCGGCTCGCGATGGAATTAAAAGATTACGATTCGGCCCAGGCTCCAGATCTGCAGTTTTATAAACACATTCGCTTATTGGAAAAGAAAAACTATCCGGTACGAGATGTCGAGAAACAATTTCATATCTACGTCATTCGTCGTTATCAAGTTCCTCTGTTTGGTTTAAGTCCGAATGAAACCTCTACGTATTTGAAAAAAACATGGCCTACATTAGTTAAAGAGCGCCGTGAATTGAAAAATATTTTATCGGATCTTAAAAAAATGACGATCAAGGAAAATCCCGAGGATACGAAAAAGTACCTAATCAAATTGTACCAATTTGTAGATCACTCGGAAGAAAAAATAGGGGATCAGTCATGATTCTCAGTCAAATGTCATGGCATTCCCCTTGGGCTTTGTTATTATTAATACCCTATGTTTTTTACGTCTTTTTTATTCTACGTCAAAAAAATAATCGTCCCACCTTTCAAGTCGGATCAATTCATTTTTTAAAAAAATGGTCCAATCGTGGCTTAGCCCGTCTCAGTCAAATGAATGATTTTTTAGTTTACCTAGCCGTCATACTGATGATCATTGCTTTGGCGCGTCCACAGCAAGCGAATTCAAAATCAAAACGAACGCTCGATGGCTTAGATATTGTGATCGTTCTGGATGTATCAGACAGTATGTTGATCGAAGATATGAAGCCCTTGAATCGATTAGAGTCAGCCAAAGAAACAATCGCTCACTTTATAAAGCAACGAAGCTCTGATCGAATCGGAGTGGTGATTTTTGCCGGTGAAGCTTTCACCTTGGTTCCTCCTACTTTAGATTACGATCTTATTTTAAAACGTGTGGATAAAATTAAAACTGCGGCCGAAGCTCGAATTAAAGACGGCACAGCGATCGGTGTGGGTATGGCTACGGGTGCTGCGCGGTTAAAAGATTCTCAAGCTAAATCTCGCGTGATGATTTTCTTAACGGACGGTGAAAACAATTCCGGGGTTATTTCGCCCGAAACTGGATTGGAAGTGGCTAAAGGCTATGGAATTAAAATCTATTCGATCGGTTTAGGTAAAAGTGGACCGACCCAATTGCCTGTTTACTCCACGGATCTATTTGGGAATAAAACCAAACGTTATCAAAACTTTGAAAGCACGGTTAATGACGAATTACTGACTCAGATGGCTGAGGTGACCGGTGGCCGTTATTTCAGAGCGACCAAGGAAGATTCCCTGAGTGGTGTTTTTAACGAAATTAATAAATTAGAGACTTCAAAAATTGAAGAAACAAAATATGTTCAATACACAGAGTATTTTTACTATTTTCTTATTCCAGGTTTTATTATGTTTGTTTTATCTCGATTATTATCTTTAACGGTACTTCGCCGGGGGCCCGCATGAGTGGATTTCGTTGGGGTGCTCCGGAACAGTTCTATTACAGCATCATTATCGTCTTAATGATCGCTGCGTATTTTCTATTTCGTTATCGCAATATCAAACGTTTAAATAGTGCATTTGGTGATCGCCTTGCGCCGTGGCTCAGTCAATCGGTTTCCTATTCGAAACAAAATGTTAAATTGTTTTTTGAAGTGATGGGTTGTGTATTCTTAGTTATCGCTATGGCTCGTCCGCAATTGGGTCAAACTCAACAAGAAATCAAAA
>CALMPX010000215.1 GCA_937871355.1 uncultured Bdellovibrio sp. | reverse complement strand
GGTAAGTTAGATAAACAGGTAATCTTTTTGGACTAGGCTGTTTTTTTTCTTTTGATTCTGCTTCGAGATTAGAATTACCTGATCTAATCAAAGCCATCTTATTAAGCGATTGAATGACCGCTTGCGCCCGCTGGTTAGATCGCATCAATGGGCGTAAGGTTTCATCAAGCACTCTCATAGTAGTGCTATCCGTTAAATCACCTTCCAGGCCATAACCCACTTCAAATCTCGATTTGCGATCTTTCATGGCTATGACCAATAACAATCCGTTATCTTTTTTGGCTTGGCCTAATTGCCATTTTTTAAAAGCTCTTTCGGCCAGTTGTTCGATCTTTTCATCTTGAAGATGATCAACGATATAAACGGCCGGCCAGATGTCGGCTTTGTCGTGAAGATTTTGAATTGTTTGATGGATTTGCTGAACATCATTTGCAGTTAAAATATTTGCTGAATCAATGATATTGGACGTGAATGCAGGGATCTCAGTTTCAGCTTGAGCCGAAATTGAAAAAATCAAAAAGACGAAGAAAATGCATTTTGATAAGAATTTCATTCAATCTTTTCGGTGGATCCGTTCAAACTATTCACAGGGCTAATGTCGAGTTTAAAATCCTGTGTGTTAAGAAAAGGGCTCGCAAATAAAATCTAATTCCCTTTGCGAGGACCCCAGTGAGGACCCACATTCGACGTATTCATATTACGAAGTTTCTGCGGCTTGAATTTACGAAGTGAATCGGCAGTGGCTCCAGAATTTTGAGCTTCCATTTTACGTTTGGTTAATTCAACAAGTAGACTTGGTTTTTCAGATGTCGTTTTCATGAGCGTACCACTAGCACAAAAACGGGGTGAGGGAACTAGAAATTGTGTTGTTTATTAGAATTGTATCTTTTTTACTGTTCACCATGACTTTAGATCAATATTTAGGCGATCGCGTCAGATTTCGATTAATCCAAGATTGAAAACAAACGACATTGCGTTATAGTTAATTCTATTACAAAGGTGGTAATTGTGTCTGAAGATATGAAAGCTGAATTAGAAAGACTCAGAGCTGAAAACGAATCGCTTAAAAATAAAAAAAATGGAACTCTTTCGATGAAGGTCAGCGAAAAAGGAGCCTTATCTGTTTATGGTATGGGTCGTTTTCCCGTCACTTTGTACAAAGAGCAATGGCTAAAGCTCATGGGAATTTCTGAAGAGCGCAAACAATTTATTTCTGATAATGATAGTCGTTTAAAAACAAAAGAATAGTTAAGAGGCTCCGATTTTCAGGAGCTCATTGATTGTTGTCAGAAGTCATTAATTTTGATGATGATCTTCATCATCCATGTCATGTATTTCCTGTTCAATAGTCACAATGACCGTGCCAACATCTTCTTTTGAAGAGGCATTATATTTATTTGATTTTAAATCTTCACGTGTGGCTATTTTCGCCCAAGCCACATAGCCATCTTCAGTGTTATACAGCACGTAATCCGAAGTGCTTTCTTTAATCACTTTGTTCTTCGGTAAATATTCATTTAAAATCTCAACGGCTTTTTGAAACGAATTGCTACCAGGTCTGATTTGGAAAGAAATGTGCTGTAAATAATCGGCGTTATTTTTTGGACCAGTAAATTGGGCATGAATATAACGAGTTCCCTCTAAAGAATTGCTCGTTCGAACTGTGACCATTGAACCTAGGTTGTTGTTACCTTCATCGATAAACTTTGGTGTAAGATGTAGGTTTTGAATGGCTTTCATAAATTGATTCGAATTCGATTTCTGAGCAATCGTACGAGAAATCATTTTAACAATGTTATGAACAGATTCAACTTCTTGGGCGGAAAGAGGCCCTTGCTGATCAGTTTGCTCTTCATTTTTTTGAGCATTGGTTGTTTTGCTTCCCGAGTTGTTTTTTTCAGAGGTTATTGCAACAGACTTATTTTGATTCGATGATTGAACTGCGGCATTTTGATTTTGAACATGATCGATCACAGTTGAATTTTCTATAGATGATATCTTTACTGATTTTTCTTTTTTTAACAAAATCAGTAAAGCCAAAGTGAGGCAGATTAAGGCTGAAAAAAACAGTTTCGATCTTAATTTCATTAGAGATTTTTTTCCCACAGAGTTAAGTACTTGGTTGGATTAATCAGATCAGAACGTCGTTGAAATTTGTTTCCACTTTTAACCACAGTTAAAGGTCCTGAAGCTTTTCCCGTATAAAGTTCAAAATGGAGCATCGGGCTTTTAACGGATTCAGCATTTACTTTTTTAATATAGCCAATGAGTTGTCCCGCTTTAACTGTGGGTCCCAATTTTAACGGCTTTAAATTATCACTGGCTATTTCCCCGTAGCGAGCAATAAATCCACCTGTATGTTGGATTTCAGTGACGTTAGTCCCTAGGTAGAATGAAACACGGTCGCGTAAAACTTTACCTGCAGCAATAGCATAAACGGGTTGGTACTGTGATTGGTATAAATCGGCCGCGGCATGTAAGCGTGCGCCACGACTTCGGCTGGCACCAAATCGTCTCATGCCTTCAATGAAAGAAACCGTCGGATGTTTTTTCATTGGGAATAGGCAACAATTTCCTGGCAATCCATAGATCGTTTGCGAGTCAGGGATGACGGGTGTTGTGGCTTGAATTTTAACGATAGGTTCTTTGTAGCCAACGCATTTTGATTTAGATTGAATTAATGATTTATCGAGCCAACCGACATTATTGTCGGCTTCGTCCTCTTCTCGATCTGTTAATTCAACGCGAACGTAATTCGACTTTGTTCCATCTTTTTGTCCGAAGTCTTGAAACTCAACAACTGTTTCGTACTGGCGACCAAAGAAGATAACTTGGTTTAAATCTTTATTGAAAATCGGCGCAGTCGACTTTTCAATGCAAAGAATATTATCTTCAGCCTGGGCATAAGATAAGCAGATGAATGATAAGAGGATTATATATTTCATAAAAAGCTCCTTGAGATCCGATCCTAAATGATTTTGAAAAAGAGTGGGGGACTAATTTGTTATCGTGAAAAAAAGAGATATCTCCGCGTTTTTTGTCATGGGTCATTTTTTAATGGCGTAATCAAATATATAGATCGTCGTGCTATTTGAGATGAAAATACATGCCCACCAGAGATAAATAGTGTCAAAAATATAGACGACTTAGGAATACAGTAGATAAGAGCACTCATAACTTATTTTGATAGGTTAGTGCGCCGCAATATGTTGTGAAAATAATAAGTATTTATTCTTGAATCTCTCATGGCCTCTACATAGTATCGATGCACCTGAGGGGGGGGACTATGTTAAAAGGATTTATTATATTATTTGTAACGACTTTCCTAGTAATAAATGCACGTGCCGAAACGATGATTGTTAAATTGAAGCCCGGATTTAAAACGCAAACTTTCAGTTTTATGGGCGTTAACAAATTGAAACCACTTGTTCCTGAATTAGGTCTATACACGGTTGATATTCCCAATATTGAAGGAAAATCAAAAATCGTTGTAACCGCTCTTAAAAAATTAAACGGTATTCTCTATGCGCAGCAAGATCACAAGGTCACTCAGCGAAGTATCCCCAATGACAAAAGCTTTAATCAACAATGGGATATGCTTTTAGATGGTTTGAACTTTGGTGTTGATGCTTCGACAGCATGGAATCGCTTCGGAGTCGGAGGAGTCGATGCCGCAGGCAATGATATCGTTGTTGCTGTTGTAGACGGTGGAGTCGATGTTAAGCATGAAGACCTCGCGCAAAATATCTGGATCAATAAAGGTGAAATTCCAGCCAATGGAATCGATGACGATAACAATGGCTACATCGATGACGTTTATGGTTGGAATGCCTACAATGATACAGGTGCTGTCGCTTCGGATCGACACGGAACACATGTCGCTG
>CALMPX010000214.1 GCA_937871355.1 uncultured Bdellovibrio sp. | reverse complement strand
TTAATAAAGCTCTGTAATACAACAACTCTTCATCTTCAATTTTTTTCTTAGGACTATCACTAATAAAATATAATTTTTCTAATGTAGGCAATGTTTCGAATTGCTCCTTGGGGAAGCTCATATAAAATGATCCTTGCCCTGAAACGTATTCTGCTAGATCAATCTTTCCACCGCCATTTGGGAAAGTTATCCGAGTTGGATTATTTTTAATGACCGCGTTGCTGTCCGCAGATAGAACGACCGCAATCGGCGCAAACAAATAAATAGATTGAACTGCAGCTGCTCCGACTAAGTCTGTTTCGATCTGATCCAACATTTTTTTCGGTACTTTAAAATCAGCAGCTCGAGCTTCGATTTTAACCTCAGTATAATGCTTCTCGTGGCTTTGAGATGGATTGCAGCCTGGTAAAACTAAAAGCCCAATTATGCTAAAAATAATAAAAAAATTATTCATTGTTCAGCATAGCCTTAAATTCTAAGTAGGGAAGAAAATCATTACTGTAAATACGATCGCTGTTGATTAACGTTTTCATTTGCTCTTTATCTTCGGGCATTTTTGCCGTCATCAACAGAGCCCAGTTGGAAAACAATTGTTTATCCTTCATGAGCATATTGATATATTGCATAACCGTACCATTACTACTCTTGTTTTCAACATGCATCATGAGTAAATAAAGCCGTGAGAATAAAGACAGTCTTTTGTCTGTCGTCGAGATTGCTAAAACATTTTGATAGTTTTTTTTATAGTAACCGAAAGCAACATCTAAATTAAAACGATCATCGTCCGAAAGAAGATTCTGATTTTTATTATAAAGATCCTGCGATTGAACAAGATCGCCTTTTTCCAGAAAGATATTTATATTTAACAAAACACTATCACGACGATCCAAGGTCGTGAGTAATTCTTGTCGCAAAAAATCTAAATCTTCCCAGTTGTAGCTCGTTCGATTAACCAAACCACTGATTTTAAAGTATTTTGTCATCTGGTGTGGAAAATCTATAAATTGATCGAAATACTGACGATATAAATGAGGATCACCGGAAAGACCTTTTTTTATAAGGTAAACTTGTAAGAACAAAAGTTCTTTATTAAAATCGACGTAATTGTTGATATGCTTATCGATCATTTGAAAAGCGAGCGGGCCATTTAATGACTTGGCATTAATTTGACTTAAAATATAACCATACAAGTGTCGACCTTGATTCGAAACATCATATAAGTTTTTAAATATTTTTGAAGATTCATTATACTTTTTCTGCGCAAAAGACATCAGGGCATCATTTTCTTTAACGTCAAGCGCTGACGGATCCAGATCAATCGCTTTAATCAGAGCACCTTTGGCATTTTCAAGATCGCCTAAATTGAAAGCCTTATTAAACTTAATCAATTGATACTGAGATTTACGCTCATTTCCGATTACTTTTCCGCTACTCATCAAATCTAACATATGACTTGAATTTAAAACTCCTGCCGTCTCGAGCTTGAGCCATAAGGGAATAATATCTACTAGAATCTTATCCTGTGAAGCCGGCGGTAATTTTTTAAACAACTCAATACTTTTATCATCTTGAGCATAAAGATTATATTTTCGAATTTGTTGAAAAATATTTTTTTCATTTTTAATCTGACTAAAAATAGTGAAGTAATACAAAGCTCCGACTCCACCAAGAACAATAACTATAACTGCGATCATCGCTGCTTTTAATTCCCACTTAAATCCAGGCACTTTTTCATGATGAGCCTCAGATTCAAATGACGGACTGAGCGATTTTTTACGATTTATATCTCGTTTAGAAAGTTCCGAATTTAAATCAGGATTTTGATTTTCGATCGGATTCACTTCTGGCAATTCAACCTGGCTAAAGTCTAAACGCTGAGAGCCCGTCATTGTTCCTTGATCTGATGACGCCGTATTTGTTCTTTGAGACGTCATAGAAGTTTGTACAGTTTGAGTCATTTCAGATTTTTTATCAATATCTTCACGAACAGCATCGACAAGCGGTTTGAAATCTGGAACTTCTCGTACGTAGGACCAACGAAGATCCATATCACGAATTTCATCAATTAAAGAAATCTGTCTTTTCATAATCAGATCTTCAACCTGCTCATAAGAGTAAGGTCCTAAAATTTTATAATCTGATTTGATAAGCCATTTATTCTTTACGCTCATATTAGAATGGAGATTTCGTCAACAAAAGTTTAAGATCATCATTGGTTAAGAAAAATCCGGCTCCTGCGTAGGCTGATTGAACATCTTTTTTATTAAGTATGTCATTATAGCCAGCCATAACATAAAGACCGTATTTGAATTTATAACTGAGGTTAGCACGCAGCTGCATGGTACTGAAATCATAAGCTTCAACTGATGCGGTTAAACGACGGTTCGGCAACATTTTGTAATCTAATCCGACTCCGCCTGTATCCTCCATCAACCCGCCACGCAAAGTGAAGTCATAAAAGTTTTTAGCAAAGTAGGCCGTAAATTTAGTTTTACTTTTGTAGGTTTTAATTTCGTCGTATTCTGTTTGACCACCCGATGTGATTGTTTTGGTATTTGTTTTGTCAACGACACCGGCTGGATCTGTGATTAAACCAAGGTAATAATAGCGATCTAATCCCGGTTGGATTTGAATTCCCACCGCTGATTTAGTGTACCCAACGTTATCTAAATAATAACCGTTGAAATCAATCGCTGTTGTTACACGGTTAGCTGAATCGATCATGCCGCCTATACCCTCAACCGCAGCCGAAACTTCTTCGGCCATTTTTTCATCAGACACGAGTTTGCCGATTGTTCCCTCGCCTCGATTAATTTTACCCGTAATGTCTTCGATATTTTTTAAAGAATTGTCGATGCGAACCATTGAATTTTTCCAAGTAG
>CALMPX010000213.1 GCA_937871355.1 uncultured Bdellovibrio sp. | reverse complement strand
TATCTTTGTTTGCGACAACGTCGACTTTTTCTTCTCCATTGTTTTCAACAATAATTTTAACGCCCTCAGTTTTATTTACTTCTAAAGTAATATGAGCCGCTTTAACATTGGTGTCTTGTTGTTTAATAGCTTCCTGTACAACTTGTGGCAGTTCAGTCTCGATGATCATCATTTGTACGAAGGCTGAAGACATTAAGAGGACGGGGACAAGTTTAACCATAACGGCCAAAAGCGGAGCTAGGTCGAGCTCGAACTCTGAGTTATGGTTTATAATTGGTTTAAATCTTCTTCTCATTTTCTAATCCTTTTAGCGTCATCGCTAAATTACAAATTAACTAACAAATCACAAAACTTGCTTTAAGAAGCTTTGTGACCAGTCGAAGGCGGAACAACCGGAGTGCTTGATAAATGAGTCGTCGGAAATACATGGTCTTTATCTAAACCGGCAATGTGACTGCTGGTTAATGTCTCTGATAATTTTGAACATTTTTCTGCAAGTTCTTCTAACAATTGATTTTGTCTTGAAGTTAAGAAAGAGAAAATAACCATCGCCGGAATCGCGACCGCTAAACCCAATGCCGTCGTGTACATCGATACGGCAATACCGTTGGCAAGCATGGCTTGTTTTTGTGCCGGATCAGCTTGGGCCACCGCTTGGAACGATAAGATAAGACCGTGGATTGTACCTAATAGACCCAGCAAAGTAGCTACGTTGGCGAACATAGACAAATAATGTAAACGTTTCGTGTAAAGAGGAACCGTTTCGGCCATGGCGATATCTTGCGCTTGGAAAATTGTTTCATCATCACGGTCTGCTTTTTCTAAAATGACTTTGAAAGCATTCGCTAAAGGCTTATCTTTTAATTGAGAACAGGCCACGATAGCTTCATCAACTTTTTTAGATAAAACTAAGGTGTGAATTTTATTAGTAAAGGCATCTACATCTAAACCATATTTAAAGTAAAGAGTACGAGCGCGCTCCCAAGCTAAGCCGACAACAGCGACTCCGACCACCATGATAATCCATCCAACTAGACCTGAAGCAATAATAAATGACATAAAAATCTCCTTTTAAAAATTGTATTAAAAAATAAATCCTAAAAACCTATGCAGATTTAGACTGTTGAGAGGCTATCCACGACTTAATCTGATCCAAACCTGCAGGTTGTAGATCGGAAAAGCTGACGACATAATAAAGGCCAGATTTTGAGTTGAGGCGATCCTGCGAGAAATTCTTGCGGATGACGACCCCTTCAATATTAAATGGACTCTCTTGTTGAGATTTCGATTTTAAGTGAATTTTTATTTTATCCCCGACTTGGACCAAGGGCGTGTTGATCAAACAAAGTCCGCCCTCGCTCGAGATCGAAGTTAAAGTTCCATCAAAAAATCTAATATTATTGTGTCCCAAGATTTCCACTTGAGTTTGAACGCGAGGATTCTTGCGCTGCACGAAAGCATCTTGATATTCAGGATGACTGCGTAAAAGCATGAAGCGATCTTTTGAGAATTCTTTAAGACTGTAAACTTGAGACCACTTAGGTAAGTGAGGAGCCCAGACGTAGCTGTAATCCATAATCTCGTTTTTTTGAATCATGTTTATGATTTTTTTGTAATCATAGGGTCCGCTTTTTTGGTTTCCATGAAGTGTATACCAGTTGTCTTTCGATTCGATTTCCATTGATATCAGTTTTTACTTTGCCTTTCTTACAAATTAAAAAATCATTAACATTATTTTCAAATAAAAAATTACGGTGCTGATAAGTCCGGGTCAAAATTAAGCTTAATCGAAGCGCCGGCCGCAGGCTTATAAACTGAGCCATTAATTTTGATCGTTTTAGTCGCCGCTATGTAACTCCAGCCTTCAGTGGCGCTTTGGGGAACAAGCACGCCATCGACGAGTAATCGAATTGAAGACAAGACCGGAGTTTTGGCTAACACGAAAGAAGCATCACTTAAGCCTTCGATACTGTCGCTGATGTTGTCTAAAGATGTGTCGAACGATTGACAAAGTGAATTCTGTGTTCCCCCAGTTAAGTCAGCCAGCTGTTTGTACCGCTGACCTATTTTACGACCAATGGCAGAACCGGGATTTGATTGATTATTAGGATCTAAAGTATTTAAACATGTTTGATCTAAGATTGAAATTGTTGAAACAGTAAAGTCGACACCAGATTGTCCTCCAGTAAATGTTTCTAAACTTGTTTTATAATTGGCCACAGGAACTAAATTTGGATTCGAGTACGATTCGCTTAATCCTCCCGTACCAATCTGTGAGAAATCTTCTTCATCTGAAATAATAACGATAGCTAGGAAGGCGTCAGAGCGATGAAAATCTTTATTTGGACTGTCAGAGCCATTCGAGTTCGTACGGTAGTTTAACGCGGCCATGAAAGACGAAAAAGCGCGTTCATCACCTGAACCGTCAGTTCCCATGTGAGCATTGGCAATAAAATCACTTTTTAATAAATTTTTTCCAGTTAATGTAGTTAAGTCATAGTTTGCTTTGTCAATCACGTAAGGGTTCGAAGGAGAACCTCTTCTGAACTGAACACGAGACTCTTCGCAAAAACTAAAGCAATTTCCAGGTACTGCTAACTGAGGATAACGGTAGGCTGCAGAAGTCGTCACAGCAATTCTAAAATCATATCCCTTGGTGATAAAGCGATCGATGAATGATGAGAAGTTGTTGACCAGCGATTGCTGGTAATTATCCATGGATCCCGAGTTGTCGATGACAAAAAGCACATCAAGTTTACGTGGAGTGTAAATGACTTCTTGTGAAAAGGTCGAAGACTCAGATAAAACAGAAAAAGATCCGCCACCTTTGTCGCAACCAACTAAAAGCAATGAAATCATCGAAACGCTCAATATGTATTTCATGGAACCCTCCACCTGTCGAGTTTATCGACGTAAAGCCTGCTGAAGTTTAACTTTATTTACAATATATTCCCGATGAGAAATTAGCGAGCGGGTAGGTAAGAGCCTGGAATAAATCAGTTATTTTGAAATGATCTCAACTTAAGGCGCTCTAAGGTGTTGATTTTTTTGTACAGAGAGGGAATAGCACTAAAAAATAAAAAAATATGTGTAAAAATGATCGACATAAAACTCAAAAAACAAAATTAAAAGTGGCTTTTTTTGTAAAAAAGCTATTCAATATTTTGTGGATCAATTTCGATTGTATTTTTTTGAGAACGCACATGGTTTTTGCACATTCACGTAAAGGAAAATGATGTACACACTAGCTATCGATTTTGGAACGAGTAACTCTTTAGTCGGAGCTTATTGCTTTGGTGATCACAAAACGAAAGCTCATCGTATAGAGGCCATGCCACTAGATCCTTCGGCAGTAGATCCAACTTTAATTCGGACGCTCATGTATTTCCCCTCTGATGATATTTGTTTTTACGGAACACAAGCTCTTCACGAGTTTGTGAACAACGATATGGAAGGCCGATTATTTCGTTCCTTCAAAACTCATTTACCCAATAAAAATTATTTAGGAACCACCATCGGGAATCGTATCCTTTCATTAGAAACTTTGGTCGGAACATTTCTTTTGGAATTAAAAAAGCGAGCTGAAAATTATTTGCAGGTTAAAATTGACAGCGTGGTATTAGGTAAGCCCGCACGATACGCCATGGATGAAGTGGCTGATAGCTTCGCTTTATATCGAATGAGGAAGGCCGCTGAATTTGCCGGATTCAAGGATATTACTTTTGTTCCGGAGCCTCTGGCCGCGGCTCTCGAGTATCGTCGTAATCTCAAGGAAGAAAAGAATGTTTTGATCGGAGATTTTGGCGGAGGAACGTCTGATTTTACAATTATGAAAATGTCTGGTCATCAGTTTCAAAAATCAGATGTATTAGGAGTCGACGGCTGTCCATTTGCCGGGGATGCTCTCGATAGCGTTTTTATGAGTGAAAAATTGAATGAACATTTTGGAGCTAAAGCTCAGTATAAAATGAGCCTATCGAATAATGTGCTCACGATGCCTCCGCTGGTTGTGGATCGCTTAAACAAGCCCGCGCACATCATGCATCTCAAAGACAAAGATACCTACAACTTTATTCAAGAAGTTCGCAAATGTGCTTTGAATGCAAAAGATGTGGCCGCGATCGATCGTTTGTTTACATTGATTGAAGATCAGCAAATTTATTCTTTTTTCGAGAAGATCGAAGACACTAAAAGAAAATTGTCGATTGATCGCACGGCAACTTTTGATTTTGATTATACCGATTTAGAATTAAAAACAGATTTTTCACGATCCGATTTTGAACTGTGGTCGCAAACGATTAAAACGAAAATTATTGATTCATTAGATCGTTGTATGAAACAAGCCCAACTCACGGATGAGCAAATTGATATTGTTTTTTTGACCGGTGGTACGGGGCATGTTCCCTTTATTCGCAGTGAATTTGAAAATCGTTTCGGAGTGGAAAAGATTAAAACCAGTTCCTTCTTTCACTCCGTTTTGTCAGGGTTGATTGAAGCTGCAAAATACAAAACAGAATTATAAATGAGCCCGCTTTCAATGGTAAAAGCTCTTTTGCGATGCAGAATCGATTATAAGTAGGCAGCGTGTTAAATTAACAATCGCCATAAGATCTGCTTATGTGTTTGCATATTTTTATAGCATCACGAGGTCTTAAATCTAACTGGTTCCATTTTGGATTTTTTCTAACCAATCCGTCCGTCCTTCAGAGTACAATAAGCCCATATCTTAAAATCTCATTTGAAAATAATTATTTACAAACGGTTCCAAAATGGGTCAACTCATTGCCATCAAGACTTAGGTCTACGAAAAAACACTCAAGAAGAGAGGCAAAAAGTGAACACAGCAATTAAAACAATGAAGTTTTTAGTTATAGCATCAGTTGTCGCATTATTTTCGACAGCGCAAGCGCAAACAGCAAAGCGTTATATTATTATTTACAAAAGTGAAACAGGCTTTAAACAAATGGATAACTACATGAAGCTTGAATCTTCGAACAAGGCGTTCGGACTTTCTAAGTCTCTTAAAAATATTCAAATGCAAGTGATCAAATCTTCAAACGCAGCAGCGATTGAAAAATTGAAGACTCATCCAGAAATTGAAGCCGTCGTTGAAGAAATCGTATGGCCAGCCCCTAAGTTAGCAAGTCATTTTAAAGTTTCGGCTACTCCTGCAGATATCATTCATCCTTTAAATGCAAACGCTAACCCAGATGCATTTATGCAAACTGACGGAACGCCTTGGGGGATCACAGCTGTTCATGCTCCGGGTGCATGGGGTTTATCTGATGCCGGTTCAAAATCACGTGTCTTAGTTATCGATACGGGTGTTGACGTCAATCACGAAGCTTTAAGTCAACAAATCGAAGCCACAAAAAACTTTACAGCTGGCGCAACTGGAACAGTTGATCCTAAAAATATCGTTGATGAAGTTGGTCACGGAACTCATTGTTCAGGAACTGTGTTAGGTCAATACAATGATCAAACGGGTTTCGTTGGCGTTGCTCCAAAAGCGAAATTATTAATGGGTAAAGTCTGTACGGCTCAAGGTTGCCAATTAGGTGATATCGCCGCTGCAGTTGACTGGGGAATCGAACAAAAAGTTGATGTGATGAGTATGTCACTCGGTGGCCCAGGAGCAACTGGAAACTTTGTACAAGATCTTTTAATTGAATACATGAACCAACCTTTGAAAGCCGCTTTAGCTAAAGCAGAAACTGCAGGAATATTTATCGCAGCAGCCTCTGGAAATTCGGCTACTGAAGAAGTTCCAGCTACACCGACAACTCCAGCTGTTCCAGCGGCTAACCCTAAAATGGGATACCCAGCGAAAGCTCCAACTGTATTTGCAGTGGGTGCTTTAGATTCAACATTGAAGAAAACTTCATTCTCTCCCATGTTCAATTCATGCGTTTTTCTTGTCAA
>CALMPX010000212.1 GCA_937871355.1 uncultured Bdellovibrio sp. | reverse complement strand
AAATGGCGCAAAACTTTTTATTATGGCTCCTATGGCTGAAGGTAAAAAAGGTGAATTCTTAGCTGAATTTCAAAAGTGGTATAAAACAGGTTTTGTTAAAGTTAAAGTCGACGGCGAATTTTTCGAATTAGAAACTCTTATAGCAGCCTCAAAAAAATTAGCCAAAACCAAAGAGCACAATATCGATTTAGTGGTGGATCAAATTATTTTAAAAGAAGGCGTACGGCACCGCTTATCTGAAAGTATTAATACCGCTTTATCCTTGGCCGCCGGTCGCATCGTGATCGAAACAGCCAAAGGAGAAAGAGCAAATTTTTCCTTGCATTCGGCGTGCCCTCAATGTGGTTTCAGTTTTCCAGAAATGGAACCTCGACTTTTTAGTTTTAATAATCCACGAGGAGCCTGTGAAACTTGTCATGGACTAGGAACTCTCGATTTGTTGGAAGAAGAAGAATTTTCTGAATCTGACATCGGAGCTCGTAAATTAGACAAAGTGAAATACAGCTATAAAGGGCAAAAAGTTTCAGACAACGATGAAGATGAAGAAGAAAATGAAATGATTATTACGGATTGTCCCGATTGCCAAGGGACACGCTTAAGAAAAGAAAGTCTCAATGTTAAGATCGATGACAAGAACATTGCCGAACTTTCTAAAATTTCTATTTTAGAATTAAATCAGTTTATAACTAAAATTAAGTGGAGTAATAAAAATAAATTTATTGCTGATAAAATTACAAAACAAATTACTGATCGGTTGAATTATTTAGATCGGGTCGGAACTTCGTATTTATCTTTATCTCGTCAGGCGAGCACTCTTTCGGGAGGAGAAGCTCAACGTATTCGTTTGGCTACTCAAGTGGGATCCGCTTTGATTGGATGTATGTATGTGATGGATGAGCCAAGTATTGGTTTGCATCCGCGAGATCACCATCGATTATTAGAAATCATTCAAGAACTTAAAGAACGTGGAAACACTATTATTTTAGTCGAACATGACGAAGACACAATTATGTCAGCCGATTTTGTTGTTGATCTTGGTCCGAGGGCGGGAAAACTGGGCGGAGATATTATGGCTCAAGGCACACCCCAAGAGTTGATGGCCAACCCTCAGTCGATGACTGGACAATACCTGTCACGTAAAAAAAGAATTGATATGCCCACACAGCGTCGAAAAGGAAATGGTCATTTTTTAAAAATTACTGGCGCCACAGGTAACAACTTACAAAATGTAAATTTCACAATTCCATTAGGAAAATTTTCTTGTATCACCGGAGTTTCTGGCAGCGGTAAGTCGACTTTGATTATTGATACACTTTATAAAATTTTAGCGAAACATTTTTATCGAGCTCAAGTAACTCCAGCTCAATATAAAAAAGTAGAGGGCTTAGAATATATCGATAAAGTCATCGATATTAATCAACGGCCCATCGGTAGAACTCCTCGATCGACTCCGGCCACATATGTGGGACTGTTGCCATTGATTCGCGATTTATATGCAGCATTGCCGGACAGCAAGCTTCGCGGATTCCCTCCGGGACGTTTTAGTTTTAATGTTAAAGGCGGGCGATGTGAAACATGCCTGGGGCACGGCCAGATTAAAATGGAAATGCATTTTTTATCGGATGTTTATGTGACCTGTGATACCTGTAATGGAAAACGTTATAATCGTGAAACTTTACAAATTAAATTCAAAGATAAGAATATTGATGATGTGCTACAGATGAATGTCGAAGAGGCTTTAGAATTTTTTAAGAATCATTCGCATATTTATCGCAAACTTGAAACTTTGCAAAAAGTTGGCTTAGATTATATGACTTTAGGTCAAGCGTCGACAACCTTGTCAGGTGGAGAAGCTCAGCGGGTTAAGTTATCAAAAGAATTGTCTAAACGCGGAACTGGAAAAACTTTATATATTTTAGATGAACCGACCACAGGGCTGCATTTTGATGATGTTCGAAAATTAGTTGAATTATTACAAGAGTTAACGAATCAAGGAAACACAGTTCTCGTGATCGAGCATAATATGGAAGTCGCTAAAACCGCCGATCATATCGTCGATCTTGGCCCAGACGGTGGTATTTATGGCGGCCACATCGTGGCTGAGGGTACGCCAGAGCAAGTTGTTAAAATGAAAAATAGCAAAAGTATTACAGCAGATTATTTAAAACAAGTAATGAATTAATAAAGGTATATATGTTAAAATATTTTAAGTCATCGATTTGGATTACCTTAGCCGGTTTATTATTGGTCAGTGGAATGGTCTGGTTTCAGACGCAGTCCATGACACACGTGATGCAGGCGTTGCTAACAACAGTTTTACTTTCTATTCTTGAGATTTCTTTATCATTTGATAATGCCGTGGTGAATGCCACAGTCATGAAAAGCATGTCGGAAATATGGAAAAAAAGATTTTTAACTTGGGGAATGTTGATCGCCGTATTCGGTATGAGGTTATTATTTCCACTCGGTATCGTTTCAGTTTTGGGAAAAATCGGTCCCATTGAGGCTTTGATTTTATCAATTTACGAACCCACTAAATACGCCGCAATCATGACTTCGTCACACCTTTACGTAGCTAGCTTTGGCGGGATATTTTTGTTCATGGTGTTCATTCATTTCTTTTTTGATGAAGATAAGGACGTGCATTGGATTCCCCTCTTAGAGAAACCGATGTCTAAAACGGGCCAGTTTCAAGGTGCTGAATTGGTTATTACTCTTGTTGTTTTAATTCTATTTGCCAGAATGTTTACGGATGTAAAAGATCAACATGATTTTATTCTTTCTGGTATCAGTGGAATTATTACGTTTTTACTCGTTCATGGGCTTTCGTCATTTTTAGAAGACAAAGAAGTGGTTTCTGATGCGAAAACAGTCGTGGCCTCTGCGGGATTAGGAACATTTCTTTATCTTGAAGTTCTTGATGCCTCATTCAGTTTTGATGGCGTTGTTGGAGCCTTTGCATTAACCAATAGTTTGTTTTTGATTATGATTGGTTTGGGCATCGGCGCCTTCTTCGTGAGAAGTCTAACAATTTACTTCGTGGAAAAAAATACAGTCGAAAACTTTAAATATCTTGAACACGGAGCCTTTTATGCCTTAGGGGCTTTAGCCTTGATTATGCTCTTTGGTGCCTTTGTGCATATTCCAGAATGGGTTACGGGATTGAGCGGATTAGTTATTTTATCTTTGTCGGTATTGCACTCAATGAAGGCCGATAAAAAAGTCTAGATTTTTTATTTCAATTGTAAGCGGCCTCTATGATTTTGTATAATTATTCTTATGAGTGAAATCAAAAACACAAAACAGGCTTGGCAAAATCGATCAGAGACTCAGCTGGATGTTGTTTGTTTTGATTATAATGAGGGCATGGATATTTCCAAATTTTCAGAAGTCTATGTTTGGGATTTGGATAAAACTTATTTGGATACCAAAATAGATTCCTTCAAAGGATTGTTATCTGCTATTTTTGAAAAATCACTGACCAAAAAAAATGTTCCTGGCTCATCGGAACTAATTAAAAGTATGACTCGTTATCGTAAGAAACATTACAACGATAATAATTTTCCACTGTTTTTCGTATCAGCTTCTCCGCCGCAGATGGAGTCTAAAATTTATGAAAAATTTCAATTAGATAATATAAGTCCGTTGATGATGTTCTATAAAGATAATTTAAAAAATCTTATGCCATCCAAATTTTTATTTTTAAAAAAACAAATCGGTTATAAAATTCAAGCTTTGATGCAGTTGCGTGTTCAACTCGGTGCGAATGTAAAAATGATTTGCTTTGGTGATGATTCCGAATCCGATGCAACTATTTATACGTTGTTCTCAGATATTTGTACTCGTCGACAAACAACACAGCAGTTATCAAGATTACTGGAAAAACTGGGTGTGACAGGAGCCCAGGTTGATGAAATTTTGCGTTTACAAACTATGATTGAAATTCAAGATCCCGTAGATAAAATCTATATTAATTTAGCGACTGACACGGATCCTTTGTATTACATTAAATATGGACGTCGCTGTATGGCGACTTATGATTCGTTTCAAATTGCTTTAGATTTAGTACAGGATCAGCGTTTATCTTTAGAAGAATTAGGTCAAATTATCACAAGTCTTAAAGTCAACTATGGTTTTACTTCGAATATGCTCGTGAAATCTTTTGAGGATTTGATTAAGCGTCGCATATTAGGTTTATCTTCTTATGAAATGATTTTAAATTATTTGATTGAACAAAAGGTTCTGTCTCAAACATGGCAATGCCAGATTCAGCCCTTAAGAGAAAAACGTGTCGAAAATGGCAAAGTCTATGAGCTTGAAGGAATTTTTGAACCTTGGATACGTTCTGATATTGATTATCTTCACGAATACTAATCAAATTTAAGAGGAAAGATTGTCGTAATGGCCTTGCCATCAAATGGTGGAAAGGATGTTCGCATAACGACTTCTTTAATACAGGAAATAAATGAAGCCTGATTGATTTCGGTTTTTGTGATATCAACCGCGGCGACTTTGCCTGTAGGTAAAACTTCAAAAGATAATAACAGCTGACCATGAGCCTGTTCTTCTTTTTGAATCAATTGCCCGTAGCAACGAAAGAAATCATTTTTTTTGGTATTTAAAATTTCTTCAATTTTACTTTGAGATAATAGGTCATTTTTTTTAATTTGAGATATCAATTTCGATTTTTGAAGTGGCGACGACTGATTCTTTTCGTTTGTTATGGCATAGTCTAAAGCGGAGAGCTGACGGCCGTCTTTTTTAATCCAAAAATGCGCACCAGGCCCATATTCGTTGACATCGTTGCCAAGACTTTCGATCACAAGATCGCCTTCTTTAATGGTTAGAATGATTGAACCTTCGGTGTTTTCTTCGAAAAGGATGTTTGAATTTTCTAAAATACGGATTTCTGCATGAAGCTTAGATAGTTCAATCGAAGCTTCTGAGAGTGATTTCGTTTTGACGACATCTAAATTTTTAACTTTGGTTTTCTTCTGTATATCCGCTGTATCGGTTTCATCAAGTCCTTCCACGGTCGCGGAGCCGTGTAAATCAATGACGGATGCAATAACTTTTTTTCCTAATGTATCAATAGAGCGGCTCGGAATAATTAGCGCTAGTATAATAAGAGCAATACCCGTAATAATTAACCCAGGTATAAGCCACGACTTCATTTAATTATTTGCTTTGAGTGTTATCGGCTGAAGCCGCAGCCGCTGGAGTTGTTGTAGGAGCTGGAGATCCACCCATAACGCCGCCATCAACGACTGATTTATTAGAATTTGTGTAGATCATAGCGATACTAACACACGTGATGAGAATGATAACAGAAAGAACTTTAGTCATCGTTACGGCTAATGAGGCTCCGCCAGTTGCGCCTAAAACCGAGTTAGAAGAAGTTTGAGAAGAGAACATTCCTCCGCCTTTAGAATCCTGCATCATAGCCAAGATAATTAAAGCAATACATGCGATTAAGTGAACAGTTCCTAAAAATGTCATCATAACGGGCGTCTCCATCTAAGTATTAAAAGAAATTTAACTTAAACTAAAAACCATGGACCCGTCTAGAACTAAAAGTGCTTCTCGAGGGCATCAGGGGCATTTTTAGCAATTTTTACGCACTGTTTAATGATGACAAAAATCGATGGTTGAGAGATACCTTAAGGCTATGTTTTTTATGGTCTTTGAAGGTCTAGATGGTTCCGGTAAGTCATCGTTGATGAAAATGTTGGATCAACATTTAACGGCGCGTTCTTTTTCTACAGTCGTTACTCGAGAACCGGGCGGAACCGAAGTTGGAGATCAACTTCGGGATCTTATTTTACAAAAACGCGAAAACGCTCCCACTCCAAGAACTGAACTTCTGATGTACCAAGCAAGTCGCGCTCAACATGTGGATCTTGTGATTCGTCCTGCACTCCTGCAAAAAAAATGGGTTCTCTGTGATCGTTTTTCAGCTAGTTCTGTGGCCTTTCAGGGTGGAGGTCGTGGAATTTCCAAAGAACAAGTTGAGTGGCTTAATCATTTTTCAACGAATGACCTTGTTCCTGATCTGACCGTGCTTTTGGATTTATCAGTGGAAGAATCCAAAAAGCGACGGACTCGTCGTGGCGATGAAACGGGAAGTGTTGATGATCGCATTGAATCAGAAAAAGATGATTTCCACGAACGTGTACGGACAGCCTTCGTTGACCAGGCGAAAGAATCTCAACGAACCGGTCAAAATAATTGGCTCGTTTTAAATGCGGCACTTACTCCTGATGAGTTGTTTAAAATTTTATTAAATGATCTTCAATCACGCGGCTGGGTTTCATGATGCAGAATTTGAAATCGCATATTCACGGCCATCAAGCGCAAATTATTCAACTGGAAGAAGCTGTTGGACGTCAGCGTTTGCCGCATGCCATGCTTTTTACGGGTCCCGAAAGCATTGGCAAAAAAATGGTGGCTTATGCCATCGCCCAAAAATTATTATGCGAAGTTAAAGATACCCCAAATACACCGTGCGGAGTTTGTCCGTCGTGTGTTCGGGTCGCCAAGCACCAATCTGAAAATGTTTTGTTTATCGAGCCTGTAGGACAAAATATTAAAGTTGATCAAGCTCGACATATTATTGAATTTTTAAATTTATCTAATTTTGGTCGCAATCGTATTGTTATTATAGATCAGGCGAACTTATTTAATCCACAAGCAGCTAATTCTATTTTGAAAATTTTAGAAGAACCTAATGAAAATGTTTTTTTTATTCTGATTGCACCGGAAGCTGAATCTATGATGAGAACCATTCGTTCGCGTTCCCAAGTCATTCGCTTTAATCCTTTGAGTGAAGCCGAAGTTAAATCGATTAAGCCCGGTTTACCTGACTGGATATATAAATGCAGCCGCGGTCAACTCAATGCCGTGGCCCATCTTTCTAGCCCTGAAGGAATGACCAAAAGAATTCAAAGTTTTGATTTGTTAGATTTGTTTTGGAACGAAGCTCATTTTCTGAATTCGTCTTCATGGAGAAGCTCATTTAAAGATCGTGAAGAGGCTCAGGATATTATTAAAAACTGGATTCATGTCATGCGTGATGTATTAGTCGTCAAGTTGAATGAATGGGGAAGTGTTTTGAACATCGATCAATTGGATCGCATTAAAAAATTTACTTTTTTAGATAACGCTAAAATCAATGTTTTTATATCTCAGCTATTGAAAACGCAAAAAGAAATTCAAGGTTATGCGGATAGCACTTTATTGGTCGAAAGCTTATGGGTGACTCATGCTCGAAAATAAATGGATCGATATTCATTGCCATTTAGATCGTCTTGAAGGTGGATCGGAAGCCGCTTTAAATGCGGCTCGTGCCGCTGGCGTTTCAAAAATAATTACCATCGGCACGGAGCCTGAAGATTTACAAACTGTGATTGATCTCGCTGTTAAATATGCGCCTGATGTTTACTGTACGATTGGTGTTCATCCCCATGAAGGTGTTAAGTACACAGATGCGGTTGGCGAATTCTTAATAAGGAATGCACCACGTCCTGAAGTGGTCGCTATAGGTGAAATTGGGTTAGATTACTATTATAATCAATCGCCGAAAGAAGAGCAAATTGAAGCGTTTGAAAAGCAATTAGATATCGCAAAGAAATTAAATTTGCCGGTTGAGATTCACACTCGAGATGCGGAAGAAGAAACGATTCGTATTTTGAGTAAGTACAAAGGTGAAGTGAATGGCGTCATCCATTGTTTCACCGGTACGGAATGGTTAGCTAAAGAAGCTTTAGATCTTGGATTTAATATTTCGATCTCAGGGGTGGCTACCTTTAAAAATGCCACAGCTTTACGTGACATTGTTAAAAACATTATCCCGCTCGATCGCATCCATGTTGAAACAGATTCACCTTTTTTAGCACCTGTTCCTATGCGTGGTCGATCAAATACATCGGCTTACATGTTACATACGGCGCAAGTGGTAGCTGATTTAAAGAACATATCTATGGATGTTTTGTGTGAAGCCACAAAACAAAATGCATTAAAGTTATTTAAGAAAATAAA
>CALMPX010000211.1 GCA_937871355.1 uncultured Bdellovibrio sp. | reverse complement strand
GAAGGCGCCAATATATTTGATATTGCAGATTCAATTGAAAAAAGTGGAATAGCCACAAAGCTCGACTTTTTTAATCTGATTCGAGATAAAGAATTTATCACGCAAGTTTTAGGTGAGCCGCAGGAAAGCCTTGAGGGTTATCTCTTTCCTGAAACTTATAAAATTACGAAATTCGATACGCTTAAAGAAGTTGTCACACAGATGGTTAAAAGATTTCAGATTGTATGGTCAGAATTCGATGCTGAAGCGAAAGCCCTGGGATGGAGTCGTCACCAAGTTATAACTTTTGCCAGTATTGTTGAAAAAGAAACAGGTCACGAAAGCGATCGAACTATCGTTTCATCGGTATTTCATAATCGCTTAAAAAAGAAAATGAAATTACAAACGGATCCCACGGTATTGTACGGAGTCGCCATCAACAAAGGGGCCATGCCAAACAATATTACCAAACTCGATCTGGTGACCCCGACAAGATATAATACCTACACCATAGCCAGTCTTCCTCCAACGCCAATTTCTAATCCCGGAAGAAACGCGATTGTGGCAGCTTTAAGACCGGCGAATACTAAATATCTCTATTTTGTAAGTCGGAACGACGGAACCACTGCTTTTTCAGAAAGTTTGAATCAGCACAATAATGCAGTGAATGTTTTCCAAGTTAATCCGAAAGCCCGCGAAGGCAAATCCTGGAAAAATTTAAAAAAATAAAAAAAGGTAGGCCGTTACTATTTGCGTAACGGTGCGCCGTGCTTTGTTATTCGCTATCGACAGATTGTGAAAATTGTTTGAGGTCAGAATTATATTTAAAAACATTCAGGCGAGAAAGCCCATACTGATCCACAGTGGGCATAACAATATCTAAAATTCCATTTTGATCGACGTCACTTAAAGCTAAGCTGACAGAATTTCCGTCCACCATCAAGAACGCATCTTTATCGTCAGGAAAGCTAAATTTTTGTTTAAGCTTTTGAAAATATGTGACGGGATCTTTTTCATAAATTTCGATAGTTATTCCGGCTTCAGTGCGAATTTTAAAAATGACATAATTAATATCATCATAGGAAGTAAAAATCTTTGCTAAAATGGAGCGCTTTTCGGTGCCTGGTGCTGGGGAGAAGTAATTACGAACTGTATTTGATGAAGAGAGAATAGCAACAACGATAGCCACCAGAGCCATGATAATCATCAGATAGGTTTTAGTGGTATCTTGGGATGTTGATGCGCTGTTATTCGTTAAGTCCATTTCCTTATATTCTGGTACACTCCAAAGTATGAGTCAAATAACAAACAATTTTTACGAACTTGTGCAGTCTAGAAAATCGATTCGTCAATTTACGGATCAAACTGTACCCAAGGAACTTTTGCAAAAAATATTAGAGCAAGCGGCTTTTCATGCGCCCTCTGGAAAAAATCTTCAAAATTGGAAATTTTTTGTCGTACAGGGCGCTAAGCGCGATGAATATTTAAAATATTCTCAAAAATCATGGCTCGGGATTAAAGATATTCTTAAGGCGAAATTAAAACCCTCTTTGTATGATTTCACGGAAAGATTCTTTTTTACCTTGGGTGGTGCTCCGCTGATCATTTTTGCTTACTCGGATAATTCGCCGGAAGAACGTCATTACACCAGTATCGGTAGCGTCTATATGGCTGTGCAAAATTTAAATTTAGCCTGCGTCGCGGAAGGTTTAGGTTGTTGCACCATGGGGGCACCGTTGGAAATTCAAAAGGAAATCGATCAATTTTTAGGAGTCACCGAATTACCTGAATATAAAGCTGGTCATTTAGAATTATTGTGTGCCGTAGCTTTAGGATATCCCGGCCATCAACCACCCAAAGCGCCTCGTAAAATAGAAGGCCGCATTGTGTGGTTAGATAAATAGATCAGATTTTAGCTATAGATAGTAATGGAAAACCATCCAGGCATAATCGCCATCATTTTTGGCGTTTTGAATAGATTGTTGGCGCGTCCAAAAGAATTCAAAATCAAAGTGCGGCCGCGGAAACCACTGAACGCCGGGACCGAATTTATAATTTTTAGTCGTTCCATCATTTTCATCAGGTTGCATGTAATCATTGAGAACTAAAACATGCAAACCTTTGTAAAATTCATAACCACTCCGGTGTAGAAAATAATTCCCCACTGTTTTCGTCGAAGCGGGTTCGATCTCGATTGAGCTTTTATCATATTCAAGTGTCGTGTAGAAATGTTCCGTCCAACCTAACAAGCCTGTCACTCCGTAGATTTGACGTTTGTAGATGTCATTTTTCTCATTTAAATATTGCACACCAACTTTATAGTTTGCGAAAATTTTTGAAACGAGTGCGGTGTAACCTGTTTCGTTGGTGTTTGATAACTCTTTTTGTGTTTTGTAATAGGAACCCACAAAGTTCCAACCTTCTCCGAGCCAAGACGCTTCGGCGGTATCTTTTTCAACACCGTAACCAAAGCCTAATGGACCGCGCGTCGATAGAATATGTTCGGAATTATTTATTCCAAAAGAAGGTAAAAAGCGGCCAGCGCGCAAAGTTAATTCATCAGTTACACGGAACAAAGCGTAGTAACGAGTAAAATCAGTTTCCCATTCTTGGTCGTCAAACTGACCAAAAGAGCCAATGATCGCCCATTTCGGTTGATTGATACCGACCTCGAGACCTGCTTGCATTTTAATGAATTTACCTCGTTTAATATTATCATTTTCTTGGTGAACTTGAACCGCGCGAAGATCGCCGCCAGTAACGAGCCAATCATTAACTGATTCCGT
>CALMPX010000210.1 GCA_937871355.1 uncultured Bdellovibrio sp. | reverse complement strand
AGAAATCTATTCCAAAACGATCTTTATGGACAAATTTATTTCGATCAAAAATCTTATACAGAACATTCAATTCAGTTCTCAGTGACCGGTTCAAATCGTTATCTATGGGTAGAAAATATTCCCACAACGATTAATGATCATTTTAACTTCGAAGCCAAAGCCTTAAAAAACCGTATTGATTTTAACTTTAACAAAGATCAAGACCACTACACGATCTACCCTCAAAGTAAGAAATTTAAAATTTACCTCAGTTCAAAAATGTTTGATTTGTCCAAAGACATCAACATCTACGACGAAGGTTACTTCGTGGCGAAGTACAAAGCTAAGCCCTCCGCTGATCGCAAGCCCGGTTTGATGGACAAAGATGACTTGAATACGGCTTACGATGACGTTTTTGAATTTAAATTCAATTAATTGCCTTTAGTTTAAGCAAGCTTTAGAAAGTGCCAAGAGTTCTGTCGCTAGCCCTGAGAACTCTTTCGGTCCTCTTAAAACGTCCAAAAATTCATAAAATCCGCACTCAAACACTTGCCTCTAAAAATCTCCTATGATAACTCTGTACCCCACTATAACACACGACAGTTAATCAACTGGTCTCGCGATTTGGTTTCGCGAGAAATACTTGAGGCAAGTTCATCTGTTTTTTTAACAAATGGACCCACTAAATAGGGTTTCTTTTTCCTTATTTGACCAAGCTCTGATTGTCGGCGGCTTAACCAGAAAAGAAAAGGAATCCCATGGCACAAGTTACCATGAAAGAAATGTTAGATGCAGGCGTACACTTTGGTCACCAAACACAAAGATGGAACCCTAAAATGAAACCTTATGTTTACACGGCTCGTGGCGGTATTCATATCGTTGATCTTCAAAAAACTGTTATCTTAGCTAACCAGGCTGCAGAATTTGTTAAATCAGTTGCTGCTTCAGGCGGAGCGATGATCATGGTTGGTACTAAAAAACAAGCTATCGAACCTATCCAAGAAGCAGCCAAAGCTTGTGGACAATATTTCGTTACTAAGCGTTGGTTAGGCGGAATGCTCACTAATTTCGAAACGATCAAAGCTTCTATCGACCGTTTACGTAAAATCGATAAAATGAAAGAATCAGGCGACTTCAATCTCATCACTAAAAAAGAGCGCGCTGGATTAGACAATGAATACGAAAAATTAACTGAATACCTCCAAGGTATTCGCGACATGAAATCAATTCCTAAAGTGATGTTCGTTGTCGATCTTCCAAAAGAACACATTGCTGTATTGGAAGCTAAAAAATTAGGGATAAAAATTGTTGCGATCGCAGATACTAATTCAGATCCTGAATTAGTTGATTTCCCAATTCCAGGAAATGACGATGCCATCCGTTCAATTAAATTATTCACGAATTTAATCGCAGATTCTTACATCGAAGGCGCTAAAGAGTGGGAAAATAAAATCAGATCACAAACTGATAAAGGTTCTGATATCGCTAAAGAAAAAGGCGATGTACCTCAAGATACAACTCGTAAGCCGTTCGTTAAAGCCGGTGGAAAACCAGCAGCTGCAACTAAATCAGAATCTGCAGGACCTACTGTAGTTAAAGCAAATAAAACTCGTAAATTAGTTGCTGCTGGAACTGCTGAATTAGTTGAAATCGAAGCTGAATTAAACGAAAAGAAAGACGACGCTGCTGAGTAATCAGTGGTTCGTTAGATGGCAGGGGGAATCCTCTGTCATGACTTTAAAGTCTTAATATTAAAAATAATTTTTATATAAGGAGTGCCTATGTCAATTTCTGCGACAATGGTTAAAGAGTTACGCGAAAAAACAAGTGCTGGAATGATGGATTGCAAAAAAGCTTTAGAAGAATCTAAAGGTGACTTTGAAGCCGCTATCGAATGGTTACGTGTAAAAGGTTTATCAGCTGCATCTAAAAAAGCAGACCGCGTAGCGGCTGAGGGCTTAGTTCATGCAGGTGTTATGGGTAAAATCGGCGTGGTTGTCGAAATCAATTCGGAAACAGATTTCGTATCTCGTAATGATGGATTCAAAAACTTCGTTGTTGATGTTTTAGAACACGTTATCACAACCGATACGACTGAAAATATCTTAGATCAAAAATACAAAAAAACAGGAACAACTGTTGGTGAAGCTTTGAAGGCAACGATTGCATCTATCGGAGAAAACATTGTTATCCGTCGTGCTGAACGTTACACAGCTAGCGCAAATAGCCTTGTTCATACTTACATTCACGGTGAAGGTAAAATCGGCGTAATGGTTGAAGTTGAATCTTCGACTCCGGCAGGTGCAGCTTCGGCTGACGCGAAAACTTTCGCGGCAGATGTTTGTTTACATATTGCTGCGATGAACCCGTTAGCATTATCTTCAGCAAGTATGTCCCCGGATGTTGTTGAAAAAGAAAAAAATATTCTTAAACAAAAAAATCTTGAATCAGGTAAAAAAGCAGACATGGTTGATAAAATTGTTGAAGGTCAAATCAGAAAATTTTTGGCTGAAAACTGTTTAGTCGATCAACCATTCGTAAAAAATCCGGACTTAACGATCACGGCCTACTCTAAAGAAGCTTCTAAAAAAGCAGGTGGAGACTTAACCATTAAACGTTTCACACGTTTTGAATTAGGTGCAGGGATCGAGAAAAAAGCTGTCGATTTCGCAGCTGAAGTCGCAAGTATGCAAGGTCACTAAGACATTTTGAAAAAAGCCTACGAAAGTAGGCTTTTTTTTTGATTGAAATCATTTTCACGCGCAAAACAATAACCACTTAATCAAAAGGCAAAACATGAAAAAACCAGTTTATAAACGCATTCTTTTAAAATTAAGTGGTGAAGCTTTAGCCGGAGATCAAGGAACTGGAATCAATCCTGCCGTCATTAATCAAATCGCTCAAGATGTCAAAGTGGCTCACGAAACGGGTGTTCAAATTGGACTTGTTATTGGTGGAGGGAACATTTTTCGTGGATTAGCGGCTTCGGCTCAAGGAATGGACCGCGCGAATTCAGATTATATGGGAATGCTCGCGACGTGTATTAATGCTTTAGCTCTTCAAGAGGCTTTAGAGAAAGCGCAAGTTCCAACGCGCGTGCAGTCGGCCATTCAAATGGCTGAAATTGCGGAACCATATATTCGCCGCAAAGCCATCAGACATTTAGAAAAAGGACGTATTGTGATCTTTGCCGCCGGAACGGGGAATCCGTTCTTCACGACAGATACTGCGGCTTCATTGCGTGCGATGGAAATCAATGCCGAAGTTCTTATGAAGGCCACTAAAGTAGATGGAATCTATGATAAAGATCCAACCAAGCATAAAGATGCTATAAAATATGATAAAATCAGCTACATTGATGTGTTAAAACAAGGTCTCCAAGTGATGGATTCAACAGCTATTAGCTTATGCATGGATAACAAATTACCTATCATGACTTTTGACTTAGCCAAAACAGGTAATATACTAAAAGCTGTGTGTGGCGAAAACATCGGAACCACAGTATCCTAGACTAACAAGAGGTATGATATGAGCATTGAACAAACTAAAACAGTTGCTAAAACCAACATGGAAAAAGTCGTTAACTCGCTAATTGAGGACTTGAAAAAAGTTCGTACCGGCAAAGCTCAAGTTTCTATGCTTGATGCCATCAAGGTTAATTACTACGGACAGTTGTCTCCACTCAGCCAAGTGGCTTCTGTGTCGACTCCAGATGCAAAAACATTTTTAATTGCACCGTGGGAATCATCTATTCTTAAAGAAATTGAAATGGCGATAGTTAAATCTGATATCGGCATGGCTCCGATTAATGACGGTAAAGTGATTCGATTAAAAGTACCCGATTTAACCGAAGAGCGTCGTAAAGATTTGGCTAAGCAAGTTAAAAAAATCACTGAAGATGCACGCGTCGCTGTTCGGTTAGTTCGTCGTGACTCTAACGAGCTAGTTAAAAAAGCCTTCAAAGATAAATTGATCAGTGAAGATGAATCTAAAAAAGGCGAAGCTGACGTTCAAAAGATCACAGATGATTTCATCAAAAAAGTTGATCAAATCGCTGACGAAAAAGAAAAATCGATTCTTACGATTTAATGAAGAAATTAAACCACGTTGCAATTATAATGGATGGAAACGGTCGCTGGGCTCAGTTGAGAAACAAGCCCAGAACGTTTGGTCATATTAAAGGTGCGCGCATGGCCAAAAAAATTATCACTCATGCTTCGGACATCGGTTTGAAGCACATGACTCTGTATACTTTTAGTTCTGAGAATTGGCTGAGACCCGTTAGCGAAGTTTCATTTTTAATGAAATTATTAGAGCGCTACCTTAAAAAAGAAACTGAAAATTTATTTAAAAAAAATATCAAGTTCAACGTGATAGGCGAAATTGAAAAATTGCCGACTCATATTCAATCAAGTATTCAATATGCTAAAAATCGCACTCAAGGCTGTACTGGTTTAGAAGTTTGCTTCGCTATTAGCTATGGCTCTCGTCAGGAAATTACCAACGCTGTTAAAAAAATTGCGATGAAGA
>CALMPX010000209.1 GCA_937871355.1 uncultured Bdellovibrio sp. | reverse complement strand
GGCAGCGCTGGTGATCCCGCCGGCGTAACCAGCGCCTTCGCCACAAGGATATAATCCTGCATGTGATAGGCTTTCCAGCGATTGATCATCACGAGTCACACGAAGTGGACACGAGGTTCTTGATTCCACACCATAGAGCTGAGCTTCTTCGGTGATAAAGCCCTTCATGTTGGTGTTGAATTTCTCGATGCCTTCTTTAATTTTTTGATACATAAATTTTGGCAGTAGTTCGTTTAACATAATGGGCTTAATTCCAGAGGGGGACGAGGTTCCATTGTTTAAAATATTTTTCTTCGATTGTCCGGTCATAAACGACATTAGATTTTGCACGGGTAATTCTTTTGTGCCGCCGGCATTTTGAATCGAATCAAACGCATCGACTTCAAGTTGTCGTCGAAGCTTCATTCCACCTAGAAGATCTCCGGGGAATAACTTATCATGAGAAATACTCACGACGATAGCAGCGTTGGCAAACGGGGAATTGCGATTAAAATTACTCATGCCATTACAGACTATGGCATCTTTTTCTGTTCCACTGGAAAGGACATAGCCGCCTGGACACATGCAAAAACTATAAACGCCGACACCAGAATCCTTATCATGATGAACTAATTTGTAATTGGCCGATCCCAATTTTGGATGCTCCGAGAATTCACGATATTGTATTTTATTAATTAATTTTTGAGGATGCTCGACCCGAAGTCCCATGGCGAAAGACTTTCCCTCAACAAAGACCTTGGATTCGATCAAATGGTTGAGCATATCTTCGGCCGAGTGGCCAGTAGCTAAGATCACATGATCAGAATTATAGATTCTCCCTTGAATCGTCTTAACCCCTTTAATACACTTTTCTCCGTAGATGAGTTCTGTGATCTGAGAGTCGTAAAATATTTCACAACCATGAGCACGAAGGTATTCACGAATTTTAGGAATCACGCGACGAATTTTATCTGATCCGACATGAGGGTTAGAAAGCCATTGTATTTCAGCCGGTGCACCAAATTGGACTAATCGGTTCAGGACATAGGGAATATGCTCTGATTTAATTCGGGTAATTAATTTCCCATCTGAATAAAGCCCAGCTCCACCTTCGCCATAACAAACATTATTTTTTGGATCAAGTTGTCCATAACGCCAGAATTTGTTAATACCCTTGATGCGCTCTGAAGATTCGGAACCGCGTTCAAATAATAAACAGGGGACTCCTTGTTCAACTAATCGAAGAGCCGCAAATAATCCAGCTGGACCGGTCCCTATGATAATAGGCTTTTTATGTTTATGGGCATTGAATTCAATGCGGTCTAATTCAAATTGTTCTGTTTTTAATTTTTCGTTTTTAAAGTATTCCATATTTTTTTCTAAAACTGCAAT
>CALMPX010000208.1 GCA_937871355.1 uncultured Bdellovibrio sp. | reverse complement strand
TAGATTTTGACATGCATCAACTGGCGAAGCAGGTCACTGATTTGAAACAAGCAGAGGATATTTTATTTCACTTTAGAGAACAGGTTGAGATCCTTAAAGATGGAATTGCTATTAATGTTAAACCTCAAAGGCTCGTCGAGTCCTTTTCTATTTTGAGAGATTTAAAACTGAGTGAAAATGTCAGTTCTATAGAGAATAACTTATATAGTAGTGCCGTTGAGCTAAAAAAAATAAGCTATTTAGGAAAATATTTAAATAAACTCAATTATGAACAACAAATTAAAATAATTGAGTCTATGAAATTATTTATTCAGAATAATAGATTTCTTTTTAAGAGTGGTTCATCGGCTCAACATGATTTGATCATAGCAACATATTTGTCTGCCAATGATGTGAAAAATACGAATGTTTCTCCGCAAGCAAAAATAATGATTAGCCAAGAGATGATTAAAGCACTTAAAACTTTAATAACTACAAGTAATAAAACCAGCGGAACTTGGGAAAAAGAAATTCAAAGACTTGAATCTATTTACGGTGTGCAGAATAATTAATTTAAATTTTCTATTTTCTATGGTGATCTCTTTTTTCAACGTTACGTGATTCTGAAACAATCGTTTCCCGAACCACAACGACTTTGATCTGCCCTGGATACTGCATTTCATCTTCAATCGTTTTGGCAATCTGAGCCGAAACTTCCATGGCCTGGGCATCATCGAGAATTCTTGAATTGACCAAAACACGGCACTCACGTCCGCCATTTAAAACAAAAATATCAGTTACCCCTTTAAATCTTCGTCCAATTTCTTGAAGACCTGTGACTTTTTGATTGTAGGTTTCCATGGTGCTCCGACGTGCACCGGGACGTCCGCCAGAGATCGCATCGGCGGCGATCACAAGGAAATCAATTTCAGCCTCGGGTTGAACGTCATAGTGATGGGCGCGAACGGCATGAACGATATCGGCGGCTTCGTTACGCTCTTGAATAAAGTCAGCGCCGATGACAGCATGGCTTCCATCAAATTGATGATCTAGGGCTTTTCCCAAATCATGAAGTAAGCCTGAACGTTTGGCTTTTTTAATATCGACTTTTAATTCGGCGGCCAAAAGACTGGCAAACCAACCCACTTCTCCGCAATGGAAATATTGATTTTGAGTGTAAGAATAACGGTAACGTAATGATCCCATGACTTGTCTGATTTCAGGATGCATATCTTGGAAACCCAATTCTTTAGCTAAAAGATCTCCGTCTTTTTTAATTTGGCGGACCAGTTCTATTTTAATATTTTCCGCAACTCTATTCAGATAAGCGGGATCTGTCGGTTTATTCGATTTTTCTGTATCACGGAAAATTTTATCAAAAATACGTCGAGCCAATTCTCGGCGAACGGGATCGTAGCCAACCACTTGGACGTTGAATAATCTTTCCGGTTCAGGCACGGCATCGATAAAGATATCGCAGCCCGTGATATCTTGAAGAACATTAATATTTTCCGCTAAATTTTGACAGAAAAGTGCGCGGATTTTTTCATTTGGGAAATAAGTCGAAGAAATATGTCGTTCGGTGCTCATTTCCTTTGAGAATCGTTCAATGCATAACGAAAGAACACGTTTGGCTTTAGCTTCGGCAAAATCTTTTAATTCGATATCGACTTGTTCTATATATTTTTCCGCATCAGCTTGGTATTCGGAAATAAAACGATCTTTAATCATGCCGATCACATCTTGTGCGGTGAGTGATGTTTTAGTTTGAAGATCTGTGGTGTAAATTTGTTTTTTATCTTCTAATTCTTTGGTCACAGCCTGGAATTGGTTTTGAACATCTGTTAGTTGGATGGAAAGTAAACGAAGATCATTTTCTGTGTTCATCAGTGTTTGACGAGTCAGTTTGTCAGATTCTTCGTAACCTTTTTTCTTACTTTGAATTTTTTCTTCAAGTTCGGTGCAGCGCTCTTCAATCAGTAAATGAGTCTCTTCGACTTTACCCCAAAGTTCTAATTCAATTTCTTGAATACGTTCCGCGCGCTCGGCTTCATCTGCTTGGAAGGCCGCCTGGGCTTCTTTATTGAGCTCGGCCGCTTCTTCTTTAGCTTCGTTGATGATTGATTTTTCAACCAATTTTTGTACGGTAAAAAATAAAACAGCACCGGCCGCTAAGCCGATCGCTAAGTAGGTGAGAATTTCCATTATATTCATAAAGCACTTTTCCTTTGAATCACATCGAGATATTTAATTTTCTGGAAGATAATAAGAGACAGGAAGCCAAAACCGACCGCGATGTAGCCGACCAGTTGATAACGTTCCAAATGTCCTGTTGCTGCATTTTTAATAATAATCTGACCAGCCATCCATGAGCCTAGGGCCATCGATAATGACTGAACACAACTTAAAATACTGAGGAAAGATCCGCGGTGAGCCGGTTCCGCCGCCGATGAAATCAAGGCCTGGGCGGGAATCATGCGAGCCACCGCTGAAATAAAAAATAAGCCGGCGATACATAAAACGATGTAAAGCGGAGCCACGGTTTGATGCGTAATCAAGATCACAGGAATGACCGATAAAAAGAGAGCCCATGTAAAGACTTTCGCTTTTCCGTATTTGTCAGAAAATTTTCCAATCAAAGGAGCCATCAACATAGAACAAGCTCCACCGACAAGATAAATAAACAGGAGTTGATTCTCATTGACGCCCGCATTGGCCACTAAAGAAGGTGAGATAAAGGGAATAATGGAAAAATGACCCAGCATTAAAATAAACATGAAAAATAACGAGAACAGCTGCGTACGACTTTGAAAGATATTGTTAAATGGGTTTGTTATTGTTTTTGTAACGCGATCAACGTGATCAAGGTGCCCGCGGACAGAAGGGATGTGTTTGACCGCGACGATGAGGACGATGATTGATGAAATGGCTAAGAACATAAAAGGCGCGTGCCAGTCGAAATGATCAGAAAGAAAAAGACTAAAAGGTATGCCCACAATCGAAGCTAACGAGAAGGCCGAAGTGATCGTTCCCATGGCTGTTGCGCGACGCTCGTAACTGATCAAATCACTGACGATAGAAAGAATCAGAGAATTCATAATGCCACCGAAAAATCCGGCAAAGGCGCGAGCCGCAAGTAACCAATAAAAATTCGGCGCAGTTCCACAAAGTGCTGTGGAGGCAATAAAGCCAATAAACATAAAGACCAAGTTATTTTTACGATCAAATTTATCGACATAAAAAGAGGCTAAGAACCCTGAAAGACCCGCCATCAAGGTATACATCGACACAAGAAGACTAAATTGTTCCGGAGATATTTGAAATACGCGCATGAGCTTTGGACCCAACGGCATCAC
>CALMPX010000207.1 GCA_937871355.1 uncultured Bdellovibrio sp. | reverse complement strand
AGGTCGAATTTGCAACACTGATTTCCTGAATGGTCTCATAAAAACTGAAGCCATCAAAAAAATGAATTAAAAAAAGAAAGAAAAAAATCTAGGCAAGAAACAAATTAATTATAAATTACGTGACTGGCTTTTTTCACGCCAACGTTACTGGGGTGAACCGTTCCCGATTGTTCAGCTTCCCGATGGAACATTAAAAGCCGTTCCTGAAAATGAGCTTCCCGTCGTGTTACCACAAGTTGCGAATTACGAACCGTCTGAAACGGGCGAAGCTCCTTTGGCCAAAAATACAGAATGGGTTCAATATTCAGGATCATTTTCGGGGAAAAGAATCACCGACACGATGCCTGGGGCCGCCGGATCATCTTGGTATTTTTTCCGTTATGCCGATCCAAAAAATCAAAAAGCTTTTTGCAGTGCTGAAGCAGCCAACTACTGGATGCCGGTGGATCTTTACGTCGGTGGCGCCGAACACACCGTGGGACATTTACTCTATTCTCGGTTTTGGACGAAGGTTCTTTTTGATGCGGGACTTTCGCCAGTATCGGAACCATTTAAAAAATTGGCTCATCAAGGAATGATCTTAGGACCTGACGGAGAAAAAATGTCGAAGTCTCGTGGGAACGTGATTCCGGCGGATGATGTAGCTATGACTTATGGAGTTGATGCTCTTCGTTGTTATGTGTGCTTTTTAGGCCCCATGGACAAAGACAAACCGTGGTCAGCCACAGGTATTGATGGCGTGAAAAGATTTCTCGATCGCTTGCACAGGTTAGTCATCGATGAGACGACAGGAAACTGCGTCGCCACCGATGAAGCCTTAATTCCCGATGTCGCTCGAGCTGTTCATAAAACGATCAAAAAAATTACTGAAGATATCGAAAATATGAGCTTCAACACGTCCATCAGCCAAATGATGATTCTAGTTAACGAGCTCTATAAATATAATTGCAAATCAAAAAAAGCGTTGATGCCATTAGTTCAATTATTACAACCATTTGCTCCCCATCTGGCGGAAGAACTCTGGCATTCCATGAAGGGCGAAGGTTTTGTGGTGACTGCCCCGTGGCCTCAGTTCGATGCGGCTTTATGCAAAGATGATACAGTGACCATGGGTGTTCAAGTGAACGGGAAAATGCGCGGAACAATTGAAATTCCTGCAGATGCGTCTGAAGAAGTCGCAGTTCAACAGGCCCTGGGCTTATCGACCGTCACCGGAGCGTTGAATAATAAAGCCCCTCATAAAATTATTTATAAAGCAGGGAAAATACTTAATTTAATAGGCGGAAATTAATTGTTGCTATACCCCCCGATTGTCTGTAAAAAAATTTTTTAAAGCGACAGCAACGGGGGGCTAAATTTATGACAACTCAAGTAGACCAAAATGTTTCTACAGCAAAAAACAATACGCCAATTAATGTTCTCAATTCTAATTTGGCCGGTCAAAATCCTCCGCAAACTTATGCTCATCTTCAATCAACAAACTGGAGTCCTGAAAAAAGTGCTTCGCTTTATGGAATAAACAACTGGGGTAACGGCTACTTCCGCGTGAACTCTGCAGGTAACGTCAGCGTTTCACCAACCGGTGCAAATGGTGCTCAGATCGATCTTCATGAGTTAACGCAAGAACTCCAAGATCGCGGTATTCGTGTTCCGATCATGGTTCGCTTTCCTGATATCATCAAAGAGCGCGTTCAATTATTATATTCATGTTTCCAAAAAGCTTTTGTCGATCATAACTACAAAGGTGAATACTGTGGTGTTTACCCGATCAAAGTGAATCAACAACGACACTTGGTTCAAGAATTAGTCAAATTCGGTAAAAACTGTAACCTGGGCTTAGAATGCGGATCGAAACCCGAATTACTGGTGGTTTTGTCTTTGATGAATACGCCGAACGGCGTGATTATCTGTAACGGTTTCAAAGATACAGAATACATTGAAACAGCATTACTGGCGCAAAAATTAGGTCGCCAAGTGATCATCGTGGTGGATCGTAAAGACGAACTCAAAATTATCACTGACGTAGCTGCTAAATTAAATATGCGACCTAAAATCGGTTTCCGCGCGAAATTAAATACACAAGGCGCTGGTAAATGGGTTGATTCAGCTGGAGCGAAATCTAAATTCGGTTTAACCGCCGTTGAAATCGTTGAAGGTGTTGAGTTCTTAAAAAGCAAAGGCATGCTCGATTGTTTAGAACTTCTTCACTATCACATTGGCTCACAAGTTCCTTCTATTCAAAGTATCAAATCCTCTTTAAAAGAAGCGGCACGTTTCTACACAGAATTACATGCTATGGGAGCCCAACCTAAATTCATCGACGTCGGCGGTGGCTTAGGTGTCGATTACGATGGCTCGGGATCGTCTGATTCTTCAGTCAATTACTCTGAACAAGAATATGCCAATGACGTTGTTTCTACGATTCAAATTCTTTGTGATGAAAAAAATGTTCCTCATCCAAATATTATTACTGAATCGGGACGCGCGCTCGTAGCGCATCACTCGATTCTCATTTTCAATGTCATGGGTGTAAATAATCTTTATCGTCAAAAACCTCCGATGGAAGCGACTAAAAAAGATCCTTCAATCATGCAAGAGATGTCTTACATCTTTGATAAATTGACTCCGGAAAATATCAACGAATGTTTCAATGATTTGATGCAATCAAAATCAGAAGTTCTTAATTTATTTACCTATGGTGTATTAAGCCTGACTCAACGGGCTTGGTGCGAAAGCATGCACTTTGCCATCGCCACTAAAATGTTAGAATTGGGTCGCATCACTCCAGATTGTGAAGACATCGTCGAACAACTTCGTGTAGAACTTTGTGATACTTATTTCTGTAATTTTTCAGTGTTCCAATCTGTTCCGGATTCTTGGGCTGTGGGACAATTGTTCCCGATTATGCCGATCCATAAATTGCAAGAAGAACCTTATCATGAAGCCACCATAGCCGATTTGACTTGTGACTCTGATGGTAAGATCGAAAAATTTATCGACACAGAATCAGGCGAAGTGAAAAAAACTCTACGTGTTCATCCCTTCAAAGAAGGCGAAGCTTACTACATGGGTATTTTCTTAACTGGCGCTTACCAAGAAATTCTAGGCGATCTCCATAACCTTTTCGGTGATACCGATGCGGTTCATATTTCGATTCATGATTCAGGTTACACTGTTGATCATTACGTTCCAGGAGACACGGTGACCGAAGTTCTCAGTTACGTTCAGTATGGTCGCGCGGAAATGGTTGATAGCGTTCGGCAGTACACCGAAGAAAGCATCGCCAACGGCAACATCACCAAGCTCGAAGCTAAATCGTTAATTAAACACTACGA
>CALMPX010000206.1 GCA_937871355.1 uncultured Bdellovibrio sp. | reverse complement strand
CCAGTGATATCGTTTTAAAGATTTCGATTAACGACTGGATCTATCGTCGTTGGCAGATCTCAAAAAATTATTCAAAATTAATTAAAGAAGCTCAAAAAGAAATAACGATCGTCAATGCCTATTTTTTTCCAAGTCATAAATTCAAACAACAATTAGTCCAAGCGGCGCGAAGAGGAGTTAAGGTCAGATTGATTTTGCCTAAAATTTCAGATTGGCCAAGCTATATCTTAGCTTCTGAACACCTCTATTCTTATTTTTTAAAACATAACATCGACATTTACCTTTGGAAAAAATCAGTTCTTCATGGAAAAGTGGCTTCGGTTGATGGTCATTTTGCAACGATTGGTTCTTTTAATTTGAATTATACCAGCTATCAACAAAATCTAGAGATGAATATTGATATCATGTCCACCAGAGAAACAAAGCATTTCGATACGGTTTTAAATGAACTTATTGAAACGGGTTGCGAGAGAATTATTTATAAAAACTTTGAACGCAAATCGACTTTAAGAATTAAAGCTTTAAGGTTTTTCTTTTATATTATTTTGTCCGTCGTGGCGAACATGTCTGTGACGCTCACGTATCAAGAAGATAACAACAGAAATAAATTTTATAGTTTACTTCGGCTATTTGGCGCATTGGTATTTTTTCTGTTAGGCCTTGTCGGAGCGATTTTGCCGGTCATGCCAGCAACCCCATTTTTTATCATTTGCTTTTTTTTGATATACCGACAAGTTCTTTTTATTAAAAAAATTAAGATGTAGGTTAGGTAACCGATTTTTTCCCCATTCCATCTAAAAATCCTTCTAAAAACGTAAGTCCGAGTGTTTCTATGTCAACCTGATGTGAAAAGGGAGAGGCTTGAGGTTGACTTTTTTTAAGTTGAGGTGGCTCGACCTGTAGAAAATAAATTCCGACGATTCCGACTATAAACATGGCTGCATAAATTGTTGTTTCAATGCTTGCGCCATTGGAAAATTCGGTTATGTAAACGTGAAACAAGTGTAAGAAATAAATCAAAGCTATAACTAGAGTAGCAGACAAGATCATGCCGATGATCAATTTATTAAGTAAACTTTTAACCAAAGCTTTAAAATTCATAGAAGTCTCTCGCATAAAATAAGCAGGAAACTGATCAAAAAGTTTTCCTGCTTAGAAATGTTAATTCATTTTTTAATTATTTTTGTTTCCACGAAACATCATCGTTAATAAGCTACCAGTGGCAATTCCCGCAGCAGCAGCGATGGCGACCCCTTTGATTGGGTTTTCTTTGACATAACTACGTCCGCTTTCAAATTTGCTGGTCGCTGTTTCGGCAAAATTTGAAGTTAGTTCGCCTGCTTTTTCTCCTGCTTTATGAACCATGTTTTCCAATTGATCTGGTGATGTTGGAAGTTTGTTCAAAAAATTATTTGCAGCACCATTTACTTTATTCATTTTTTCATTTGTGACATTTGACATAATAATATCCTTATTTTTGAAGTGACGTTTTAATTGAATTTACGGCTGTGTCTTTATTAGCTTCAAAGCGTTTAAAGATATCTTCTAATTTTTTGCCGTAGGCGCCTTGTTCTTGACCGTATCTTTGCTGGATTAAACCACCAATCGATTTCATGTCACCTTTAGTTTGCTCTAATTCGTCATCAGTTAGTTTACCCCAGGCTTTTTGTACATCGCCTTTGATTTCTAACCATTTTCCTTTGATTGTATTTTCGTTTGCTGAATTCATATAGATCTCCTTTAGATTTGGTTGTGATTTTTATTAAGGCAAGGGACGTGGATTTTTTCCAGTGACAGCGACCACAAGGAATGAAATTACTGAGAGTGCTAAAAAGACGAAGAGCAATATTTTTCCGACTTCGATGGATAGTCCAGCTATACCGTTAGCACCGAGAAAGTAGGCGACTAAAGCGATAATAAAAAATGAAATAGCGGCACGTATCATGTGAACTCCTTAATGGGTTGTGTTTGAGTAAACTCGTTAATCATAAATCACATATTTGCAAACACAGAGCCATGCTTGAGAAACTCTATGAGCTAATTGAGACGATATTTAGTGATTTCTGGGACCTCATTTTTAGAAAAATGCCCCGAGAATCTCATCTGTATTAATAAAAAAAGCTGCTAATTATTTTACAGCTTTTAATGACACGTTTGAAAATTGGCCTGTAATTCATCTTGCTAACCCTTCAGGGCAGTTATAATGTAAAATGATCGTAGTCCTAAGAAGTAGTGTTTTGTGTATAACATGGGTGAATATGTGAAAAAAAATGACCTGTCGGAAAAATTTCATGTGGTGGCTCAGAAGATGTCCAACTGGGTTGGCAGCCCCTACGCCTTTGTGTTTTCAACCACAACTATTTTGCTTTGGGGGGTGTCTGGACCGATGTTTAAATTCTCAGACACCTGGCAGTTAATTATAAATACATCTACGACGATTATTACTTTTCTTATGGTGTTCCTTATTCAAAATACCCAAAATCGTGATGCACGAGCCATTCATCTTAAGTTAGATGAACTGATTCGAGCCAGTTCGCATGCCAGAAATCATTTGATTGATTTACAGCGATTATCAGATCAAGAATTAGACTCGCTTCACGAAGAACTTTGTCTGGCTCAGAAAATCACAGAAGATCGTGTTGAAGATGTTAAGCGAGTTATCGAGCAAAAAAGCAAGGAAGAGCCATCTGTAGACAATACATAATCAATACAGGCTCTTAGGCGTCAAAATTAAGATGTAACTTTAATTATCTTTCCGTTAAAGGTCACCACTTGTCCATCACGTATTTTCTTTCCGCGGCGAGTTTCGACTTCGTTATCGACCTTAACATGACCATCAATAATAGCTGATTTTGCATCGCCACCGGTTTCACAAAGACCGCTGGCTTTGAGTAATGCTTGTAAAAGGATAAACTCTTCGCCTTCTAGTTTAAATTCCATTTTGGACTTCTTTCGTTAAAAATAAGTGTTACTATAGCAAAAAACAAAGTCATTTTCTATGTAAAAAGGGGCTGGCCTCTTTTTGGCAAGCATAAATATTTAACAAAGGAGAAATAATGTCAGCAAAAAGTACCGGGCACAGTGAAGTGCACACTCAGGGGTTAGTGTCGCGTAAAACTGTTCTCGTGTCAGTTATTGTCGTCGTGGCTATTTTCTTCACGATCATTTCATATTATCCGCTTATATTCAGTTCTGAAAAATCGGGTCAAAAATCCCCAGTAACGGATGTAAAATGAGAACGTTATCTAAAGGCAGTCTTTGTTATTTTTTTTCGTTATTGATATCGTCATGTAGTACGCCCCGATTTATGGATACCGCAACGGACGTCAAATTGAAAAATTTTATGGGTTCGTGGTACGTGCTAGCAGGTCGGTTTACTTTCCTAGAGAAAGATGTTTTTAACGCCGTCGAGCAATACACCTGGAATGAAGATGAAAAGCGTATTGATGTGAGTTTCAATTACAATAAGGGGTCTTTCGACGGGATAAAAAAATCGATTCCTCAAAAAGCCTGGGTCGAAAATCATACCACCAATGCGTACTGGAAAGTGTCGCCATTATGGCCTTTGAAGTTTGACTACTTGATCGTGGACGTGGCTGAAGATTATAGCTGGACGGCCGTGGGTACTCCGAATCAAAAATACCTATGGATTATGGCTCGAGATCCTAAAAAAGCCCAAGAAGTCATTGCGGAAGTCGTTCAGCGTCTGAATAAAAAAGGTTACGATGCGACGATTGAAACAGTCGTGCCGCATCAATAAATTTATTTAAAAGTCATTCGTCGTAAAGTTTCAGCGAAGTCGTCGGGATCAATAAATTTTCCCGGCTTCAAAATGCGACGTAATTTTTTTCCTTCTTGAGCAAAAATCTGTACGCTGAATGTATCATTTTTACTGGCTTTGATTTCCATCAAATAGCTGGATCCTATTTTTTTATAAGCGCCGTGAACATCGGATTTGTTTTTATATTCAACGAATTCATGACAATCTGTCGATGAAACATGAGATAAAGGAGCGACGTCTTTTAAGATCCAGCATTTTTTTAAAGTCAGATCGTTCATCGTTTTTGTTTTTAAAGATTCATCACCTATCCATTTTACAACAAAAGTATGGGTGGTAAAAATTTCTTCTGTGGCGGTCGCGAGTGGTTGTGGTTCAGTTTCTTTAGAGCCACAAGAAACCAGTGTGAATGCGAAAATAAGTATTGAAAAAATAATGAAATTGTTCATCGGTTACTTCAAACACGGTGTAGGCATCAAGTAGGGTTGACCTTGTTTGTCTAACATGGTTTTTTCTGCTTGTGCGGGGTTATTTAAATCAACACGACCATAGTACTTGCGAAATTTGCGACCTAAGTTTTTGCGGATAACATTTTCAAAGTATACTCCGCGGAATTCGGCGACCTCCATGAACTCCATTTTGTCTCCGACGACATGACGCCGATCCAATAAACCGCGAACGCTATCAAAAGCATGATAAAGCTCATGAGCGAAAGCCGCCAAGACAGGTGACGAGCGAGTAACGTTGTCGCTTTCGATATTGGAAATATTTTTGATATTGGGATCAAAGCGGACGAAGCCGCCAGCGCCAAATTGTTTAAAGTTTGTATCCGTTTCTGCACTTTTTCTTAAAGATGAGAAGGACTGCATGATCGTTGCTTCTTCGTAACCAGAGTTGGCTTTGCCGGTGTTACCGACAAATTCAAATCGAGGACCTCCTGTTTTAGCCAATGTGATTGGATAAATTCCTTGTTGGATCAAAGAAATAAGACGCCGGCCTTCAGGGTATTGGCGAAGTTGCTTCACCAAGCCAAGGATAGCGATGGTATAGCTGTCGGAAATCGTAGAGGGAGAAATTTTTTGTCCAGCTTCGTTAAAGAGTGTTCCATCGATAAAAGTGATTTTTTTTGATGTGGCGGCATTAAGAATACGGAAGGAATTTTTTTGCGGATTAGATTTGACCAGATCAGGCAAAAGCATTTTTTCAAGACCGTTGCAAATATTTAAATCGATCATATCTTGATTGATCGTGATTTTAGATTTTAATTCAGCATACGTCCAATCACGAAAATGTGAATTTTCAAACGTAACGAGGGTGTAAGAATTCGCAGGCGGATTTTGTGCTAAAGCGATCTGGGCCGCAAAACTGATCATAAACCCGAACAGAATAAATCGAGCTAAAAACATAAGACTCCTTGCACGTATGAGGCTCTTAAATTATAGGATTCAAAAAAATGCTTTGTATAGAACAATAAAGAAATGCCGCAATGATTCTTAACCGGCATTTTATTCGTTGAAACGAAGTATTTTTGATGCTCCAATAAATGAATAAAGGTGGGGTTAATGAAAAAAATAGCTTTATTATTATTTTGCGTGTCAGTAGGTTTGTCGACAGTATCCGTAGCTCAGGTCAAAAATGATTTACAACTTCAACGCTATCTGGAACAAAATTCAAAATTATACTCGATTTTTAATCAGCGTGAAAGCACATATCCCTTGGCGCAAGAAATCTTCAGTGGGCTTCGTTATCGCTTGGCGAATTACAGCCCCATGACGGCTAATGATGATGTTGTTAAAAGTAAAGGTTTGATTTTTTGTGCAGAAGTTGGCGCCGGAATGATTTTAGCCAAAGGTAAACTTTATGCCTGCGAAGTTTTTGATGTCGTGAACAAACAATTAGGAAAAAGCCATTTTTTATGGGCCTATGGAACTGATTTTGAATTAAGATCAGAAAGATCGAAAATCTTAGATAGTTTCAATAAAATCATCGAAAAAGGATTATCAGTTCTTAATCTCGACGAGTTACTTTCATTGTCGGGAACAGTTGGAGTAACTATGGGTTACTCGTGGGGTAATGATTATTCCGATTACCAAGCCCTCACTTTGAAAAAAGGATTTGAATCAACGGGCTTTCAAGTTGTTAACGGTTGGGGTGCCGGACTTGAAATCTTAGCGCCTAAAAAAGTGAGTGATGACATTCGCGTGGTATTGGGCTCAGTTCTGTATGGAACGCCGGATACTGGTTTAACTCAATCAACTATTAAGTTCAGAAAAAGTATTCAGCTTAAAGCTAAAGATTTTTAGTTTATATTTAAAACATGTCCCAAGATCTTCAGCATCTTTTATGGATCGAAGAATTGCTACCGCCCACAGTTGAGCAAAAACGAATGTGGGGCGGTGTAGGCTATTATTTAAATGAAAAGCTGATTCTTGTTTTAACTGAAGACAGCAAGACGACAGAGTACCGTGGTCGAGCCTATCCTTTTGAATTGTGGTACGGCGCTTTTTTTCCCATTGAAAAAATAAAACAGAGCGCCGTGTGCGCGAAATTTCCATTCTTAGAAAATCATCCAGGAAGAAAAGAAGCTTTGTATTTGCCAGCAGAAAATGAGGATTTTGAATCGCTGATGAAGTCGGTGATTCGAGAGATTAATAAAGGGAACCCCTTATTTGGTTTAATGATCAAAGAGACCAACCCACAAAAGCAAGCCCGACGACAACATAGCAATGACGAAGTTGATACAAGTCGGCCCAGTTTATTTAATACAGGACCATTAAAGAAACCTATATCAAAGCCAGTTAAAAAGCCAAAAGCGAATAAAAAATCAGAAAATGCCATGATGATGGAAATTTTAAAAAGCCGAAGTAAATAATTTAGCTGCTTGAGCAGATTTCAAAATTCAAAATCCTCGTGAATATTAAATTTCATATGTTCCTCGCCACATTTGAATTGGATTTCGCAAGATCTCAGCGCTATGGCATTTGGTTGAAACGGTCTTTGCGATCCATACAGCGTATCTCCTATTATAGGAGCTCCAATTTGTGAGAGCTGTGATCGAATCTGATGGGTACGTCCCGTAAGTAAATTAATTTTGATCCAACTGAGCTGAGGTGAAAATTCTTTTTGCTCTAAAATTTCCAATTCACAAATAGACCAACCATCGATGACAGAATCAGATAATTTTTTTGGCGTTCCCGCAGTAGGATTCATATAATGAGTCAACTTCTTAGAGAAGGTCTGATGACTTTCTACTAAGGCCACATATTTTTTATGGATGGTGCGTTCCTGTATTTGAATATTAAAACTTTTTACAAAAGATTGTTTCTTCCCGTAAACAATTAAACCTGAAGTGAGAGTGTCTAATCGATGAGTCACGAAAAGCGGAATTTTTCGCACCATACTCATTTGAGTCAGTGCATTTTCGATGATATTATCTACTGACGGATGACTCGGAATGCCGGAGGGCTTGTTGAGCACTAAACAAAAGTCATTTTCGAAAACGACCAACGCGTTCCAATTGTAATGACAATTATATCGACGCGGTTTTGTATGAACGCGCAGTTGACTTGAGGGGTGGATCCATCCGTCTTTTGTTTGGCGTTCATTGTTTACGTAGATAGCTCCAAATTTAAGAAGATATTCGAAGTCTTTGGCATTGATATCGAAGGTATCATAAAGAATTTCACTTAAGACCTGGGTTTCAGAATTAAGGAAATATTTAATTCCGTCATCAATTGTCGTCATAAATGTGGTCGTTAATATTTAGTTTTCGTCTTCGTCGAGATCTTCGTCGTCTTCGGTGTATTCTTCTAAGTTGGCAAAACGGATGACTTTGGGTTCTACGACAACGATCGGTGTTTTGGGTAGTTTATATTTTTTCTCTGTTTGGTCGCAGATTAGTTTGACGGCTTTGAGTAAACTGTCAGCTGTTTCTTCGACGTCAAATTCAAATTCGTCCGGAGGTAAAGCAAATATTTTGTTATTGGCACCGGTGGTGTAAGCATAGCCACCTTCAGCGGCCATGGCCTGATCGAATTCGTTGTAAATGTCTTCTGACTCGACTTCTTGGAGCATGGCTTTCACGATAAATAGCGGCATTTTATTTCCTTGTAAGATTTTGGCAATCCTAGGTGAATCCGATCATAATGTCACCTAACTTCGCACTCATTTGATCTCAATTTAGGACATATTTTTTGTACCAATACCTTACGCCGAAGTTTTACTCACTGTAAAAAATATTTTCGACACTAATACCTAAATACTGTTTTCAAATAAAACGGTGGCCTTTTGATCTTTGCTATACCCGTTATTTGGCTTTGGAGATCATGTGTTTTGGTCCTTTTTTCGCAATATATTTATTTATGAGAACATTTCATTCGAAAATACACTTTTTAGTTTTTTTGCTTGTCGGGGTGTCTTATTTTAACTCCTGTCAAAGTCCACAGTCTCGTCATAACGAAGAGGACCGACAACAACAGGCTCGTGAGATTTTGAGTGGTGCCTATTCATCATCAGCGGCCTCACGGTTTGAAAAAGATCCTTTTCTGTCCTCTTATATTGAAGAGTACTTAAAAAATAATAGTCGTCAGTTGGCAAGCCGGGACGTCGTCGAAACTTTGATCGAGGAAAGTCGAAAGAATCAGTATGATCCTATTTTTTTAATGGCTATCATTAAGACAGAAAGTCATTTTAATCCCTATGCCATTGGATCAGCCGGCGAGATAGGTCTCATGCAAATTAAACCCGATACAGCTAAGTGGATTTGCGACAAGAAAGGAATTAAGTGGAAAGGTAAAAATTCACTTAAGGATCCTCATTACAATATCGAAGTGGGAGCCTTGTATTTTAAATATTTAAAGAAATCATTAAGATCCAAAGCGGCGTCCTATATTTCTGCCTACAATATGGGTATTAATAATTTAAACCGAGTTCCGGCATCAGAAGTGAAGAAAAACGTTTATTTTTCCAAGGTTCTTTATAATTACTTAAGTATTTATAAGGACCTAGAGAAAATTAAGTTAAACCGTCGTATTTCTAAATTATAAAAATTTAATTACTTAATTTTTAAATTTGTTTGCTGAATCTCCGCCAATTCTATCTGACGGCGTGATTCGTTAATCCGCGATGACCTAGTTCATTTTTTACATTTTTGGCAAATAAATTCATAATTTATTTTTATTAAGTAATATAGAAGAAATGGCCTTAATTTATACAGGAGATAAAGCCTGAAAAAACAGGTGACCTGTTAATTATATGACTTATAATTGAACCCGTGATCAATAACCAACGGGGTAGAAAATGAATATGAAATATATAATTTACACGCTATTTCTTGTCATTTTAAGTTGTTCTGCTCAAAACAATAATGACAATCATAAAAATGCAGACCTCAAAATTAATGAAAGTACATCGGTTCAATTTTTTACCACTCCGGATATTCAAGGTCATAAAGTCATTATCGACGCCATTCATAATGCCAAGGCATCGATTAAGCTATGGATGTTTAATTTAACAGATGCCGCGGTTGTTAAAGAACTCATTGCTGCACGCCAACGTGGTTTAGATATACGAATCATTTTAAATAAGGATATGTTTTCGAATATCGACGCTGTATCAACAGTCGATCTATCAAAAAAAGGATTGAGTAGTGCTGAAACCGTTTATGCTTTAAAAGCCGCCGATTTAACTGTTTATAAAAGTAGTGATGCGTTTTCCATCAGTCATGCTAAAACGATGATTGTCGATGACACCTATGCTTGGATCACGACTATGAATTTAACTATGAATTTTAAAGTCCAACGAGATGCAGGTTTAAAAATAGAAGATCCCCTTGTTATTTCTGATTTATTAAAATTATTTTCAGATGATATTTTAAATGCAGGTGATCATGGGGCGCGAACAACAGCTCCGGTCAGCCCGAATCTTGTGATTAGCCCGACCAATTCAGAAGCTAAACTTCTTGAATTTATTGACTCAGCTCAAACATCCATTCAAGTCACTGTAGAAAATTTTTCTCGTGGAGCCATGAGCGAACACCTGATCGCAGCAGCTCAAAAAGGTATTCAGGTTAAAGTGATCGCGCCAGGATGTGATCTTACTCCGAACCCTGCATTTAATTTTCCCGTGTTAGCTTTGATGGAAAAATCCGGTGTACAAAGTCGTGTTTTAGTTTCTCCGGCCAGTGCCACCATTCCCTATATGCATCAAAAAATGATGATTGTAGATGGGAAATCAAGCTTTGTGGGATCTGAAAACTACTCTTTAAACTCACTGACGAAAGCGCGTGAAATTGGCATTATACTTTCTTCAGTTCCCACGGCGCAATTCTTATCATCTACTTTTAATGCCGATTGGCAACAGGCAGTTGATGTACAAAAAGCGACTCCGGATAAAAACTGTAAAACGTTCTAGTTGAGTGAACGCAAATAACTAACAACCTTGTTTCAGATTGAGACATTGTTAAACTTCAGAAGTTCATTTTTTTAACCGATAAATAAGCCATGAACCGCGCTTCAAATACATTTTTTTTGTATGGAATCATTTTGCTTTTCAGCGGATGCGTTCCTTTTGGAAATTATTCTGAAGTCACTTTAGCTTCTGTCGATAATTTGACTTGGGATAAAGGAGCTTACGATTATGGAAGTGTTAATCTAGGTTCGAATACGACACAAACATTTACCTATCAAAACTTGGGAAGTAGGCAGGCCACTTTATGTAGTAGTGTGACTTTATCGGATACGACTAATTTTACTTTGGTCAGTGATGGTTGTACCTCCTCAAGTATGCAGCCCAATGAAACTTGTGATGTGCAAGTAGCCATTAATCCCTCAACCGTAGGAACATACAGTTTAACGTTAAGTCGTTCATGTAATTACGAAACAGAGGTTCGTACCAGTCAAAGTCTCATTACGGCTGTGGTTGTTCCGGCCGCTATGGCATGGAGTCCTGATACGAAAAATTTTAATAGTATGTCGGTCAACAGCAATTCTAGCGCACAGATTTTTACTTTATCGTCCGGAAGTCAAACGGCTGTGACGGGGTGTGGTTTAGTTACATTGAGTAACACTTTGGATTTTACTATCACAGCAGATAGTTGTGGTGTTTTAGATTTGGGATTAAATGGATCATGCAGCGTTACTGTCGTTGCTAATCCGCAATCAGGCGGGGTAAAAAAAGCCACGTTATCGAGAAGCTGTTCGAGTGGTGGTACGGTCAGTACGAAAATAGATAAAATAAAGTCACCGGACTAACACCAACACTGGCGATCGCGCCTTTGAGTTATGATTTTGGAACGATCGACATAGGAGATGTGATCGGAGCGCAGGCTTTTACAATCAGTAACAGCAGTTCATTAGCCAGAGCCAGCAGTTGTTCTGCGCCTGTTTTATCTAATGCGATTGATTTTCAATTATTAAGTGATAACTGTGGGACAAATGACTTACTGGTCAGTTCGAATTGTATGGTCAGTGTTGAGCCTATTCCACAATCGATAGGATTAAAAACGACGACGTTGTCACGAACATGTGTTTACGGTGGAACAGTCAGCACCACCGCAAATCAAATCACAGTGACGGCTCTTGGACCGGTGTTAAGCATCAGTCCAACGAATTATAATTTTAATAATATTTATGTGGGAAACAATTCCAGCTCGGAATGGTTTTATATACAAAATGACGGTGCGGATGCAACAGGTTGTACGGCTCCGGTTTTATCGAACACCACTGATTTTTCAATATTATACGATGGTTGTGATCTGAATGATTTAGAAAACAGTAATAGTTGCGCGATTGAAATTCAAGCGAACCCAACGGGCACAGGTTTGAAAACGACAACATTATCTAGATCTTGCGTCGGCGCTTCTGTGACTACGAATATAAGTGTTAATGGAGTGTTGTTGGCTGACTGGCAGCAGGAATATGGATTGACAAATTTAGGAGTCGTGCAGCCGAATAAATCTTCGATCGAAATGACTTTATTTTTTAGAAATCCAAATTCGCAGCCGCTAATAAATTGCACAACACCTACAATAGATAATTCATCAGATTTTACTTTAACAAATTACACATGCAGTGCCGGCGGACAAGCCTCTCAAAGTTCGTGTTTTGTTACCGTTAGGGCTCATCCAACAAGTCCTGGAATTAAAAATACGGCGATTCACCGATCGTGTGGTGAAATCGGTGGTGATAAGATTTATAATATTGAGGCGACGGGTATAGATCCTAACCCTGGAGCCTTCACTCCGCCGCAGATATTAGCGGGATTAAATCACAATTGTTTTTTAACTCAGTACGGTAAAGTTTTATGTTGGGGTGATTTTACGCATGATCCTGGTGGTGGAGAAATTTCTACAATTTCTTTACCAGAGAACATATCTGGAAACAGTTTGTCTGATGTCGTGAATATTTCTATGAATTTATATTCTAATGGTAGTGATGAATATTTTTGCGCTGTTATTGGTGGAGTGGGCGTTAACGCAGGAAAAGTAACCTGTAGAAGTAGTTTAGCAGAGTTTCCCATTAATAGTGGTCAAACTTGGGTAAGTAATTTAAACAACGTAAATCAAGTTGCCGTGGGAGATTCACATAAGTGTGCTTTGATTGGGTCCGGAGTTGATACTGGAAAAGTGAAATGTTGGGGATCAAATTATTATGGTGGACTTGGAGATGGAACTAACACGAGCTCCTATGCCAATCCTGTTTTTGTGAGTGGTTTAACCGATATAATTCAAGTTGTCGCTGGAGCTGGCTACAGTTGCGCCTTAAGTGGAGGTGGAGTTGATGCTGGGAAAGTGAAATGTTGGGGTAGCAATTATCATGGAAGTCTTGGTAACGGGGATAACAGTGGTCATGATACTAATTCTCCTAATTTAGTTGTCAATTTAGATAACGTATCACAAATTTCAGCTGGTGCATACCATACTTGTGCTGTGATCGGAAGTGGAATTGATACAGGCAAAGTGAAATGCTGGGGCTGGAATGTTAATAGTCAGTTAGGAGATGGGACGACCACATCTCGAGTAACACCCGTATTTGTGAATGGTTTAACAAATGTATCGCAAGTTTCATCTGGTGCATATCACACTTGTGCCTTAATCGGAAGTGGACCAGATTTAGGAAAAGTAAAATGCTGGGGAAATAATGAAATGGGTCAGTTGGGTGACGGTACCACGACATTGCAATTGAATCCCGTATTTGTGAACGGTTTAACGAATGCATCACAAGTATCCTCTGGTGCAATTAATACCTGCGCGTACATTGGCTCTGGTGTCGAAACGGGAAAAGTGAAATGTTGGGGAGATGATGTTAAAGGAAAACTTGGTGATGGAACTCAGGCCTTTAAAACAACTTTTCAAAAAATTAATAGTATAGATTCGGCGTCACAAGTCTCGACAAATGGTTATTCTGTTTGTGCTTTGATTAGCGCTGGTGTCGATAGCGGAAAAGTCAAATGTTGGGGAAGACCAAATGCAACTCCGCTTTCAACCGGTAATGTCGTTGCTCTTCCTACCGCAATTATTGGAATCGATAATAGCACGCAATTTTCTATGGGTGTATTTCATACTTGTGCCTTGATTGGAAGCGGTATTGACGCCGGAAAAGTAAAATGTTGGGGTTTTAATGGATATGGTCAGCTCGGTGACGGAACAACAGCAGTTAGGGTTAATCCTGTTTTAGTAAATAATGTATTAAATTCGATTCAAGTTTCTTCTGGCTCCACTCATAGTTGTGCGTTAATCGGTAGTGGCATTGATGCAGGAAAAGTGAAATGTTGGGGCTATAACGGAGAAGGCCAACTAGGCAATGGAACGAACGTAAGTCAATATAATGCCGTTTTTGTGAGTGGTTTAAGCGAAGTGTCTTACATAGCCGCGCGAGGGCAACATACGTGTGCTGTTATCGGAAGTGGAATTGATGCGGGAAAAGTGAAATGTTGGGGATATAATGCTCAAAGACAACTAGGCGATGGCACAACTACTTCAAGTAATACTCCCGTTGAGGTCGCAGGCTTAACACAGGCTTCTCAAGTTGAAATTTCAAATTACAAAAGCTGTGCAGTGATAGGCAGTGGCGTTGATGTTGGAAAAGTCAAATGCTGGGGCTATGGCTATGGAGTAAACTTACAAACTATAGATAATTTAAATTTAATTACTAAAGTTTCTGTGGGTAGTTTTCACACTTGTGCCCTGATCGGAAGTGGTGTGGATAGCGGAAAAGTGAAATGTTGGGGAAATAATCAGGCGGGACAGCTTGGTATTGGAACGACAGATGATGTTCCGGTAGGTGTGTCCTTTGCATTAAATCAATCCGGTTTTCAAAATATTTCAGTTGGTGATGATTATGAATATGGTATTTATCTAGGAAAAAATAAAATCAGCTGCGGTGTAAATCAAGCAGGAGATGTCTACTGTACCGGAGATACAACAAATGGAAAATCGGGAAGTACGCCAACCATAAGAACAGTTAGCGGCTTTTAAAATAATTTTTTTCGAATTCTATGAGCTATTTATTATTTTTTTCCGATAATTTTTTGACAGTTTTTTCTAGCATTTGCATCTGAACAAATAAATCGTGTTCTGTTTTTTGATTTTTATTATTCAAAGGCATTTTAAAATAGAAAGATAGCCATTCTTGTGGTCCTGATAGTCCAGAGCGACTAGCCAGATCCATCAGTAAAGCTAAATCGAGAACTAGTGGGGCAGCCAAAATGGAATCGCGACATAAAAAATTAATTTTAATTTGCATCGGGTAACCCAACCAACCAAAGATGTCTATATTATCCCAACCTTCTTTATTATCACCTCGAGGTGGGTAGTAATTAATTCGAACAACATGATCTATTTTACTGTAAAGCTCAGGATAGAGATCTTTGTCTAAAATATTATTGAGCACGCCTGATTTAGTGACTTCTTTTGATTTAAATGATTCCGGATCTTCTAAAACTTCACCATCTCGATTTCCAAGTATATTTGTACTAAACCAGCCGGCTAGACCTAATTGACGAGATCGCAAGGCCGGAGCGATCGCAGTCTTGATTAAGGTTTGTCCAGTTTTGAAATCAGAGCCGCAGATCGGAACTTTCATTTCTGCAGCGAGCTCTTGTATACAAGGAATTTCGACTGAAATATTAGGTGATCCGTTGCAGAAGGGGACCCCTTCCATTAGAGCGGCATAGGCATAGATTTGAGAAGGGCTGATGGAAGGGTTGTTTTGTCGGAGGCCTTCTTCGAAAGATTTAATATTGGAGTGAATTTCTGTGGGCTCATTATATTTTTCTGTTGAAGCACACCAAACGATGACCGCTCTTTCACAATTGTGATTTTTCATAAAATCTTTAATATCTTGCCGAAGCTGATCTGCAAGATTCATTTTATTTGGTCCTTGTTTTATATGTGTGCCATTTAAACGTCTTACAAAATCGGGATCAAATACAGCTTTCATCGGTTTAATTTCGGATAAAGACTTTTCAACTTGATTGAGAAGTTCCCTATTTATGACTTGAGCATGGCAGGCCGCTTCGAATGCATTTTCCGGAAAAATATCCCATCCCCCAAAAACAATTTGGTTTAAATTGTAAAGTGGAAGGAGATCTTTGACGAGTCTAAAAGTTTCTTGATTTTCTAAATCGACTTTAATTTTTCCGAGCTGAGTGTACGAACCAATAGGTAAAGCCAAGCCTTTTTTAATGGCCTCTACGCCGGCATATAGAGTTGTTGCCACAGCACCCATTCCCGGTGTCAGCACAGCCAGTTTACCTTGGGGTATACTTTGACTGTTTTTTTTTGAATCGGCTAACATAATGATTCCTTTTTCAAGATCAGAATTGATTATATGATCAAAGTCAACATATCATAAAGAGTGAGACCTCCTATAGAACCTTAGCAATGACAAATTTTCGAGGTATTAGTCAATTTAGAGTCATTAAATTTTTAGCCATGATAATATTTATTTAGAGATATAGGCAAAAGATGACGTTTTAGCTTCTTTCTTTTATAATGATATAAGCTCGATATATTCTTTGTAAAAGTGTAAAACCAACAAGTCCATTCATTGAAAAAAGCGTCCAAAATAAAATATCTTGTCCCCCTATTAAAAAAGGGATTATTTGATTTGCGCTAAGACCTATAATAATAAAAATAATTCTTTGCGGCCTTTGCATCAGGTCGGGCCATTCCGTATTCAAAATTGGAACTTCGAGTGCTGCGCGCGCTTTAGCATAACTAACGCTTAAAGTAAGAAGCATAAGTAGACTGCACAACATCCAATACCCAGTTATGTAAGCCGTTGTTATTAAAATTAAGCCATCTAATACGCGATCACTTATCGCATCAAGATAAGACCCAAATTTTGTAACTTTGTTGCTGGCACGAGCAACGCCTCCATCAAGAAAATCGAAGCAAACGCTCAAGCTCAGTAGAATGATAAACAGCAACCAATTTTTTGTTAAAATGAAACTGAGGCAAGAGAAAACTCCGAGTCCAAGTCCGATTAAAGTTAAAGAATTGGGTGATATTCCTATTTTAACAAATAATGAAATAATTTTGCGTTTCATTGGTGATTTAAATTTTCTTTCTTTTTTGTTTGTACAATTTTCTCGTTAAAGAGCCTAAAAGACTGTATCCATTTTTAATATTCAATTTCTAATAACCAAAAGCTTTTTGCATACGACGACGAGCTTGTGGATCTTGATCGCCGAATTTCCGGCCTTCCTCGATAATGGCTAAACGAACTTCAGGTTTGACGCCGTTAAGCCCCCAGAGGCCATTGACGATCTTTGCTGAATTGGCAGCGCTGCATCCAGAAAAGCTCAGCATCATGCCAAATACGCTGGGTCCGCGGTGCATTTGCCCGTCGCATCCCATCAGTAAAAATTTATGTTTTTCGATACAAGATAAGAAACTTGTTTTTGATTTGGAGAACTGATCCTTAAGGATTGAACCGAATTCTTGAGGGCCGGTCTCGACGGTCAAATTTTTTGGATGAGGGAGTGGAAAGTAATTGAACTTGTCTGCGGCATGGTCATTTCTTTGATTTAAGTACCAGGTGCAATATTTATCAGAACTATCGGCATTGGAATAATCTTCGACAAATTCGACAACTTTTTTTGAACGGCTGTAGCCAAGCGCGCCGCCAATCAGAAGTACATCACCTAAACGAAAAGCGCGATCTCTCCAAATTTTTTCGTGGGGATCGACCTCTTTAGATAGAAATGTTTTTGGGTCGCAGTAAGCAGGTTCTTGAGCCAAGGTCACCTGAGATAGGAACGTGGCAGATAATAGGATTAAAAAAATGGGCTTCATGATGTCTCCATATTGTAATTGTTCGTGACAATAGGAGAACATGTTCATAAAGCGAACGGCAGGACCAAAGTGATGCTGGATTAAAATCTGGTCTTGTATCTAGGCGATTCTCTCTTAATTTAAAGGCCACGTTTGAAAAAATAGGCTATGATCAATTCATGTTTCAGCATAAGTTTCAAGAGAATGTATCATTTAAAACTTACACGGATTGGTTTATTCTTAGTTTTTTAGCGGGATCTATAAACTCCGGCGGTTATCTTGCCTGTCATAGATTTGTATCTCATGTGACGGGTTTTGCGACTCTATCAGGTATATCCATCGAACGCTTTGAATTTCTAGAGGCATTAGGATCACTATTAATACCATTATTTTTTTTAATTGGCGTTGTTGTTTCTGGCTATCTGACGGAAAAGCAATTCGCTCATAAGCTGCATGGTGAAAAATATGCTCCGGTCATGGGAATTGTTGCAGTTCTGTTAGCCTTTGTAGCCGTCGGGGGCTACTTTAATTTTTTTGGAGTTTTTGGAAAACCGGCCGATCTTAAACACGATTTTATACTTCTGGCCTGTTTGTGTGGTGCTTGCGGTTTACAAAATGGAGCTATTACAACAGCCTCAGGCTTTACGATAAGAACTACTCATTTAACAGGTCTTACAACTGATCTTGGCATTGGGTTGGTTCGCGCCGAATTCAAAAAATTATCTGACCAGGAAAAACGAATAGAACGCAGGGCCAATCTACTTAGATTGGCCGCAATTTTTTCTTTTACGATGGGGTCAATAGTCGGTGCTTTTATTTTCGCGAAGTTCCAGTATATTGGATTTCTTTTCCCAATGAGTTTAGCTATTTATTTTTCCTATACGGCTAAGAAAAGTTCATCAAATTGACTTTTTTGTGGTCAAATCTTGAAAGCATTAACTAGGAGTGTTAGGTGAATAAAATCGAAACGTCTTTAACTCAGACCGTTCAAAAAGGTGGATGTGCCGCTAAAGTTTCGGCGACAGAATTGCGAACTATTTTATCTCAAGTACATTTTCCCAAGCCTCATCCTGAGCTTTTAGTGGATGGTCGATTCTTTGACGATGCAGGAGTTTATAAAATTAATGATTCCATTGCCATGGTTCAGACTTTAGATTTCTTTACGCCTATTTTAGATTCGCCTCGCCACTTCGACGCTGTGGCCGCGACCAATGCCTTGAGTGATGTTTATGCGATGGGCGGTCGTCCTAAAACAGCGATGGGAATATTAGCCTTTCCTTTGGCCACCATGAGCGCTGAAACAATTGTTGAAGTCATGCAAGGGGCCAGTGATGTGGTGGCCGAAGCCGGCGCTAATTTTGTCGGAGGACATTCTATTGATGATGACACTTTAAAGTTTGGTCTTTCTGTCACGGGATTTGTTGATCCGCAAAAAATATGGACCAATACCGGAGCCAAAGTCAGAGATCATCTTATCTTAACTAAAGCGCTCGGAACGGGAACGATTACCGCTGCACTTAAACGTCAGGAAATCAAAGAGTTCGACATGATGGATGTCATAAAAAGTATGTCGCAAATTAATAATGCGATTGATTTTTTATCCGACGATCAAAAAAAAGCTGTTCATGCCGCGACAGATATTACCGGTTTTGGACTGTCCGGTCACTGCATGCAATTAGCCAAGGCTAGTGAAGTCACTTTGAAAATAGAAAGCCAAAATTTGCCTCTTTTTCCGATGGCCATGAAATGTTTAGAGAAAAACTTTTTGACCAAAGCTCATCGCACCAATGCAGATTATACTTCAGCTTCGATCGAGACTGAAAAGTTGTCGCCTTTATTTAAATCTCTCATTCATGATCCGCAGACAAGCGGTGGGTTACTGTTATCTGTTGATCCACAATACAGCCAAAAAATCGTCGAAGCTTTAAAAGTCAGATTTCCATCGACTACAATCATCGGTCAGGTTCAAAGCCTTGATTACAAATCGGTGATTTTTGAATAAACAAAATGTGAGCCACGAAGATTTAGATTCAATTTTTTTAAAAGGTACGCCACTGATTGATGTGCGGGCTCCGGTTGAATTTAATTTAGGATCTTTGCCAAATGCGGCGAACTTGCCAATTATGAACGATGAAGAACGGGCCGCTGTCGGTACAGCTTATAAACAAAAAGGCCGCGAAGAAGCGCTTCGTTTAGGATATGAATTGATCAGCGGTTCGGTGAAGACTCAAAGAATCAAAGCTTGGACTGATTATATTTTAAAAAATCCACAAGCCGTCATTTACTGTTTTCGCGGTGGCCTTCGTTCGCAAATTACCCAGCAATGGCTTAAAGAAGCGGGTGTTGACCGGCCCTTGATTGTAGGCGGGTATAAATTTGTACGGAATCATTTCTTAGATCGAACAAATCAAATTGTTAAAGAATCAAATTTTATGCTCGTGAGCGGTCCCACCGGCAGTGGTAAAACACAATTACTCAATTGTACCGAAGGAAAAAAATTATCGATTGATCTGGAAGAGTTGGCTCTGCATCGGGGGTCGGCCTTTGGTTCTCGTGAGACACCACAACCGACGCAAATTAATTTTGAAAATGCTTTAGCCTTGAAGATGATTAGGCAAGGTTCGAAAAAAGTCATTTTATTTGAAGACGAGAGCCGTTTGATCGGAAAGAACGTCATACCGACAGTAGTTTTTGATAAAATGAGAGAGTCCTCGGTTATTTGGATTCAAGAGAATTTGTTTCAAAGGGTCGAAAATATTTTTACCGATTATATTTTAAATTCACATTTAGATAAATCAACGTTGATGAATGGATTTAAAAAATCAGTAAAATCAATACAAAAAAAACTTGGTGGATTAAGATCGCAGGAAATTCTTTCTTTGTTGGATAAATCGGAGCAAGATTTTTTATCAAACGGTGAGTTGCAAAGTAACAAGCTGTGGATAGAAAAATTGCTGGTTTATTATTATGACCCGTTATACCTGGGAAGTATCCAAAGACGAAATGTTAAAATAGCCTTTAAAGGATCCTATGATGAGTGTCGAAAATTTATTGCGGAACTATCGAATCAGGCGAGCTATAAGTGAATAGAGTGTATAAACCATAAACACGTTTAAAGGACGAAATCGCCTCTATTTCATATAGTTCGGCATGATTTTTTTCCCTATGGGTATTGCTTTATATTTCACGTATACAGCCAAGAAAAGCTAACTCAAATGAGGCTGTCTCGCTACTTTATCCAATTGGTAAAATAATAAACATGTTCATATCGGCCATCTGGTATTTGAGTCCCTTGGTATTTCACAGCATCTTCGTGAAGATCAGAACTTTCACCATTCATTTTAAACGAAACTTTGTGTTTTTCGGGGTAGGTGCAAGTCAAAGTTAAGGTTCTTCTTAAAGCATGATCATTTAAAGGAGTACTTCCTAAGTCAATTTTCAAATCTTCATTTCCTATAATAGTTATAAATTTTTTATTTAAATCATAAAGTCCTCCCTCACAATGACCAGCAACCTGAGGAGAAATATTTACGACTAAATTAACGTCTTTTAACTGTGCTGATGAAATGGCTGGAAATAGAAAAGATGATACTAAAATAATTTTTTTAAAATTTTTATCCATGTGATGCTCCTGATTTTAAATTATGTTGTCTATTTTTTACAGCTTGCACTTTTTCTGCCTGTCACAGAATAAATATCTAGGTCTGCTTCACCTTGGGCTTCAACTTTTTTTACAGCAAGCTCGGCAGTACATGTATTCATTCCATGTTTATACGACACAGTAACAATTGCAGTATAAGTCAATTCCTCTGGACAATCCAAGGTTGGTTTACTTTCAATATATGAAAAATCGCTGATCGAAGATGAAAGCACCTTTGAATCACCTAGACTTGCAAGTGCAACCTGTTTTAATTCAACTGATTTTTTCGCATTATCGACCTTGTAAGAACAGGCGTTGGCTATGTTTACATTGAAAAGGAAAAAAATTGCTAAACTAGATACAATAATTGTTTTCATGAAATAATACCGTTCCTCTGTTTGGGGAATTTATTTCCCTGTTATGCAAACGAACGACTCCTGGAATTTGATATAAGCAATTCCAATTCCGGAATTAAACTGAATTAATTCGACATGAAGGCCATCAACTGTCTAAAGCGCATCAAAATGAGCCGCGGAATGTCAATCCCGGCGAAAAGTAAAAGGAGTGTAAAAACCATAAACATGTTTAAACGATGAAGTCGCTTATATTTCAGTTCGTTCGGTACAAAGTTAGCAGTCATTGAGACTGGAGAATTTTATGAAAAAATTGATTTTGTGTCTGAGCTTTATATTCTGTCGAGAAGCCTTTTCGCAGACCACGCCACAAGCGTTGTTTGTCGATGTTAATCTATCGCAAAATGAAGCGCAAACGGTAGACCGTTGGACCCAGAAAAATAATTATAATTTGACCATCGTTCCCAGTAATGCGCGGACTTTATGGGATTTAAAAAATAAAAGTGATGAGTTTAAAGAAAAAATGGATAAAACCAGCCTGAATGAGCACGTGACCTTGTACACTCAAAAAATCGAAGTCGATCGCGAAATGATGAGAAATTTAAAAAGTGGTGTCACTGAAGTCGATCAGTATTTGTCAGAATTGGAAAAAAATCAGGGAAATTTAACAACTCTTATTATTTCGGGTCATCATTCAACCGATGGGTCATGGTACGGAGCCGGAATTACGTCAACTGAAGGATTACCGACAAATTATTTGGCTCAAATCGCAGATCAGCATCCTTTCATTCACCGCACGGTGAAAACGATTATTTTAGCGGGCTGTTATAGTGTAACGAAGTTAGAAATAAGCAAAATTATACAGAGCTTTCCTCAAGTTGTCGTCATAGCGGGGTATGCCGGTACAGGATACCTTGATTCTGATTTAAGTGGTTCGAGATACATTCAGAATGTTCTTAATTTGTCGAATCAAGTTCAGAAAAGTAAATTATCGTTCGCGCAATTGCAGTCAGAGTTGGAAAATATTAAAGTTCAAGCTTCTGATAAGAAGTTGGGAATCTTTATTAATCTCAATGGAGCGAAGTACCTTTATTTAGGAACAGCGCCAGAGAAAAAGTTTGTAACATTTGATGATTCATCTCAATCATGCGCAGCTTTTAATAATAAAGATTTTTATGCCTGGGAAGATTTGCTTCAATCTTATTTGACGGGAAAGCGTTTAGATACGACAGCGCAAGGCCATCAGGATTTATTAAACATTTATACAGCTTTTCAAAATAACCAACATTGTCTGAATGAAAAAGTGGGTCCTATTTTAGCTCAAAAATTAAAAGACCAAGCCTTTTTCATGAGATTTTTCGTTTCTGTTAAGCAAAATTTTTATTTAACGTGGGGACTAGAATGGAGTGATCTTAACGACCGTTATAAAATTAACTATCGCGCCATTGATGATTGGAGTGTTGCAGATATATTACAAGTGATCGAACGCTTGTCGAAGTACTCGGATGATGTTCAAGCTGTTCATTTTGCTAAAGTATTAAAATCACAATTGCTTGGTTTTCGTTGCACACCTTTGTCTTGGCATGAATTTAAAGGTTATGACGGAATAGAAAAACCACTTTGCGAATAGTCGCGAAGTGGTTCTATCTGCGGTGATTCTTAGAATGATCGCATCAAAATCTAATCGCGCCCCGAATTCCCATCATCATGGGGCCGTGGCGCAGGCCCCACCCAATCCGCCGGTCGACCACCAAAGCGCCAGTAATACAAATCCTCAACGGTAAGCCGGGCCCATTCGGTCTGTTTTAAAAAAATCATACTTGATTTCAAGCTCGGGTTTTCGTTGAAACATTTAATAAAAATCTTCTGACCAAGATCAGCCCAGCCGTACTCTTCAACGAGTGCACGAACCATCATTTCGAGTGTAACTTTTGCCGGAGGATATTTATTATTACGCGGTTTTGGTAATTTACGGTCTGAATTTGAGTCTGACATTTTTTTAGTTTCTAAAAGAGAGAGGTTTTGGAGGGGTTACTCGCCTATCGAGTAGCCCATTGATTTTGTTGAATATCCTAATTCGAGGATACCAAAGCGTTGCCATGGCTGTAAATCACTTTCGCTTATGCTGAACGACGTTTGCTAAGCGAACTACACCTCATAATGCGATCAGGAATATAGATATGCTGGGTATAGAAAAGGGCAAAATATGCCAGATTTATATGGGTGCAATTCGGTTCTTTTAGAAATCATTACATGTCAAAAATCCTGACATCTATGATTTAAAAGTATTTCAGTTATATTACCACCATAATAAGAATCGTTTCGTTTGAATAACATGGGAAATTAATCCCACAAACTTTGGAGCGGTATCATTTAACTAAGGAAATACTATGAAAAAAATATTTTTAATAGGCCTAGCATTAATTTCGACAACGGCCTTTGCACAAAAAGCAAAACACCAACCAAAAGAAAAAGTGACTAAGGCTGCTATCTGTCAAAAGCTCGTTCAGCTAGCCGAAGATGATTGCGTATCTCTCATGTGCGACGAAGGTATCGAAAATGGAGACTTTGAAGACATTAGTGATTGTGTAGGTGCTTCAGACTACGCTGAGGCAGCTCAAGCAACTTGTGAAGATACTCTAAGCTCACGAGTAGACGAATATAACCATGCTCATCCTAAAGCTAATTTAACTTGCGAAGAAGAATAGTTAGAACCGTAGAACCACAACTACCTTTGTTTTGTTTTCAGAGGGGAAATTCGCTATCTATTTGACATTGTTTTGGGTTATTTTTTATCCAAATTTCGAGAAGGAAATTTGGATGGGTAAGTCTTCTATAGACTAACCCATTGAAATTACGTTAAAAATCAAACCCATGTTACCATAATGTTACCTGTACTGTCTAGCCGGGAAATAAAGAGACGACATTGTCTGAATGCTCTTGAAATGCTGGTACTGTTATATTCAAATCTTCCGTGGCTCCCTCGACATCCTTTCCGGAGAGTCTCAAGTACCCTTGAGTTGTCTTAATCGAAGAGTGTCCAACTATGGCCATAACCTTCGACAATGGAACACCGTTGTTGAGCATCTGCGTAATGAAAGTAGCCCTCAAATCATGGAATTTGATAGGGGTGATCCCAATCTCGTTGCAGAAGTTTTTTAGTACCTTAGCTTGCTCTCCTTGCATCCATTCCCAAATTTTAGGCAGAACGTATTCTGAAGAACTTGAGTACTTAAGTTTAACTTCTTCAAGAAATTTTCGACACTCCTTCGACATAGGCACTATTCGGTTTTTAGCAGTTTTTGTCGATCCCTCGCCATTATATCTTGTCCAAGCTTTGTTCACGCTGATGATGCCTGAAACGAAATCAACATCAGTCCAACGTAGGCTGAACAATTCGCCAGACCTCATCCCCGTGAGTATTGCCAGTGTCCAATGTAGAAAAAAGCGATGGTCAGTGCGCCGGGCTTCCGTAAGAAGAATTTCAACTTCTTTTCGATTGAGTACACCTTGGTTTGCTTCCGCACATTTTACTCGAATTCCCACAGCGGGATTCCGCACGAGAATCCCTTCCACAATAGCCAGACCAAAAACTCTTTTTACAATTTTAAGTAGACCACGTTTTGTATAACTTGAGGAAACAGTACAACCTTCAAATACTGCATAATGAACATCGCTTGGCTTGATGTCTTCAAGGAATTTATCATTCCAAATCGGATCAAACCACTTATTCAAACAATACTTATAGTTTAAGTATGTTGAATTTACATATTCAACTTTATACTTTTCAAGTACTCGCTCTACCCAGGCTTTCCAAGTAACTTTTGTTTTGTGTCCTTCGAGTTCTTGCAGGATTTCAAATTCAGCTCTTTTTGCTTCCTTTTCAGTGTCAAAGCGTTTCCGTTTTGCTAACTGTTTTCCTGCTTTATCTCGAATTTTGATAAAGACTTCATACGTAGGCTTTCCATCGACGATCAATTTTCTTATACTCATAGATTAACCTTCTCCTTTTTTTCGCTCAACGCGAATTAAGGAGTTCAAATAACCTACATTAAATCTAAGTTGATTTCCGAAATACCGACATTCAATTTGATTTCGGAATTTTCTAATTCGCAAAGCGTTTGAAGAAATTCCTAGAATGTTAGCGGCTACCTTCGTAGAAACCCATATGGGTTCTATTTTATTTTCAAAGAGCAATGATGAAGTTTGAACTTCATCATTTACTTTATTTATACTACTCAATTTGAAAACAAAAAAGATATTTTTTTATAGATTATTCGTATGGAATTTACATCATTAAATGTTAACTCGTATTCCATCATTTTTATTCCTAGCCTGGCTCTGGTAGCGACAAATCGCCTGAGTCTTTTGAATTTTGCGGTTTTTGAGATTTCTTCGATTTAAAGGTCTTTGTCGCAATAGATTTGTCTTTAACACTGAGTGTCTCAAGAATTTTGCTCACATCATTTAAATTGAAGTCCAGTCCGTTTTTTCTTGCTCTAATTGCTTCTTGAGTAACATTGCGCAAAGTTTTAACTATATCCTGATTTTCAGTCCTAAGCAGTTGGAGTTCTTCCTGAGAAAGAGGGCTAATCCGAAGCTTAATTAAGAAGTTACAGATGATCTTTGAATTTACACTAATTGTTTCACCAAGTTCTCGTTGAACCTGGTGAGCAATATCATTAAGTATTTGCATATTACTTGGATCAATTAAGATCCGGTCTATTTTCTTATTTTGTTTTTTGTTTTCCATATTTACTGACTCCATGAAGAAGTTTTTTCTAAGATCCACATATAATGACCTTCAATAAATTTATCATTTTCAATTTTTTCTGGAATCCAAACTTTTCTGACTTTGGGAGCGGTTAGAAAAGGTGATTTGTTATCATTCTTGTTACGTTGACCAGCATTCGGAAGAGTATCCTTATTAGGTGTCGTACAAGATACAAGTGCCAATACATTCAAGTATAGTATTATGTTAATACCATTTTTTATTATTTTCAAATTTTCTCCATTTTGATTAGTAACCTATAATCTTATTGACCGCTGAAACCGATTTTATTTGATTTGTATGAACAGTCGAATTCATTAGCTTTTTTCTAAATTCAAAAAGCACCTTGTCGGGTACAGGGGACCGTGGAAGTACCGGAATGGTACCAAATATATTTTCAATATTTTGTTTGTGGTTTTTGCCAAGGGTAATTTCGGTTTGCCAAAGCTGATGAAGCCATTGGCTTATAGTAATAAAGCTATGTTCAATAGCTTTATTACTTGAGCCTTTCATTAAGTTTTTCTGTATAAACAGAGCCTCGGCTTCGGTTTTAACAAGCCAAAGAACCTGATGAATTCCTAATGTATCTGTGTAAAAGCGGCCTAGATCTATGTAGTTTTGAGCCGATTTTAAATTGAGTTCCACTTCGATCGCTACCAGTGATTTATCATTAGTAAGTGATAAATCAGTTTTAAAATAGCCATCGGGTCGGTGTTGTTGGGTATGGGGAACCCAATCAGGATAACTTTCAAGCTCTATTCGACGTAATTCCTGCTCAGAGTAAATACCACTATCAGAGTTTAAAAATGACTGCTCGATTCCAAAGTGAAACAACGTCACTAGAAAATCGTGATCTTTATGCTCAGACTTGAAGCCAACTTGATTTATTTGTATCTCTTCAAAATTCAGAACTTTGTAACCTTTATCTGTTAATTGCCAAAACCATCTTTTTGAATCTCTTGAGCTAAAGGATTCTATATATTTATTATGCTCCAGACGGTTCAGCCTTTTATAACAGGCGGTGAGTGTTCTGTGCTTGTAAATAGACGAGTGAATCATTGAAGTGGTTAAAATTTTCCAGCGCCAAAGATTCATTAAAAGTGTGTAGTCATCATCAGTGATCGCAAATTTAGATTTTTTCATGTGTTTCTTCATCTTTAAGCGGTGAGATTTTGTCCAGCTCTAGTTTTACTTGATCAGGGCTAATATAAGGTGTCTGCACTTCAAATTGGTCTAAACCATTTTTCCAAATGGCGCGTCCTGGAATATTAGGAAGTTCTTTAGCTCGCCCATTACCAAGAATCGACATACTCGCACCTAATGTAGACATGGGAAACGAGATGATTCCAGTTAAGTTGGCTTTAATTTGAGTGTTGATGGCATTTGAATCAGGCTTTTGTGTTGCAATAACCAAATGAATACCAACAGCACGTCCTTGAGCAGCTAAACGAATAACTTTCCGAACCATATCTTGTGTATCTGAAATCGTTGATCTGGAACTTGATAAAAATAATTCTGCGGCCTCATCAATGACAACAACTAGGCGATTCATGGCTCTGTGATGAATGCTAGCGATAGATTTAGGAACTTTAATTTTATCAGAATCAATTTTTGAATACGCTTCTAAATCCTTGCACTGGTTTTCTTTGAGCAGCAGAAATCTTTCCTCCAGTAATCTATCCAATGATGTTAGTCTTTCCTTAACATTCTTAATATTTGAAATGACTGTAATCCGTTTTCGATTTTCAAAAAGCTGAAATTCTAAACCACCTTTCATATCAATCAGAATAAATTCGTAGTTTGTATTTTGCTTATAAAGTGTTGCTATTAAGGATCTCAAAAAAGTCGATTTACCACCACCAGTTTGGCCACCGATTAATAAATGAGGAGTTTGGACTAAATCGGTGAAGACCGTTTTTATTCTATTTTTTCCTATAACAAATTGGTGCTTGGGTTGGAAAATATTTTCTCCAAGCTCGAACATCCGTGGAATTTGTTTATGCGAATATAAGATGTGAATAGTACCACTCGCACGGTTCTCTGTAATATCATCGACATAAATCTTTAAAGCGGAGCCAATTTGATTTTGAACTTCTTTAAACTTACTTAATGGCTGAAAGGCATTTGTCACGATCAGTTCACGTACAAATTCATCCACAGGAAGATCTGAAATAAAACCAGGGAGCTTGCCGGTAGCGCTTTTAAGACCACTGTTGATAAAACATTCAGTTAAATTCTGCATCATACGAGATTTTCTTTTTGATTGAATGAGTCCCCATGCGATGAAACCAAGACTTGCGCCCGTAATGGAATAGATTACAAATACAATAAATGTACCTGGATATAGAAAGTCCATTTTGCAAAGTCTAAATATCTTCTGATCAATTTTGAAAATCACAGCTAGATTGAATAAAGCACTCCAAATGACGGGTGGTCCATAGGGGATCGCGCCATTTTTAATGCCATAACATATTTCGAGCAATGCCTGAGAGAAAATAAAGATAATGTTTTTAATAGCATTAAAAATATTATCGAAAGCTTCATTTTTGGCTTTAGTGGGTTTGGAAGTCATTTATTCACCTTCAAATAAGATATAAATCGCAGTTCCAGAATCGACTTGGATTGTAGTTTTCTGGTTTTTGAAATCGGATAAGTAGTTTTGGGACTGTTCAAGTGTGTTTTTTGAAGCTTCGCCGACGGCGCGTTTCTTGAGTTGCTCTTCGAGAGTTTCTTCTGGTGTCGAGTAGCTATTTATTCCTTGTGAGACTTGTGAAAGTACACTCAATCCTGTACTCGTTGCCATAAGCCACGCTGCTCGAGTGGATTTTTTTCCTTTAATACCGAGAGCTTGGTCTGATTCATCACAAGCTAAAGCTTCAATCGTATAGGTTTTACCGCTCTTATCGAGCATTTTATTAAACCTAACATGCAGACGGTCATCATTAGATAGACCAACGCCAGAAATAGTTGAGCCTGAGGATATGATTTCTTCACCTTGTATAATGACAGGCTCACTCAATACGGCGCGAATATGTCCTTGTGGTGATTGAGTTAGGACTTGAGCCTTGACCAATGTTCCACCCGGAATTTTGACTTTATTTTGACGATTGATAATCTGTGCTCCCGCAAAATATTTACTACTTGTTACTTTTCTTTTCGTAGTTGTATTTTTGGAATCTAATTGAACTAATTCATCATTTTGTGATTGGCCATTCAAAATAGTTTTTAGTCCAATAGTTTCATTCCCGATCTGAGCTGGATCGAAAAATGCTGATATCAATGAATAGGTTGTGCTTAATATAACGAAAATTCCCAGCAAAAAAATGATGAGCTTAGTATTGAGACTTCTTTTTTTACCTTCAGTTTTATAGATAAGGGAGCCAAGTCCCCAGCGGGACTTGGCTCCCTTATTTTTTGCAGGTTTAACTTGTGTTTCTTCTGTCATAAGATTTACTGAATTTGCACTTTGATTTTGTTTTCTTCTGGATCTCGTACAAGAACGAGATTGTCATGATCTCCGTGCGAAGTCCTTAACTCAAATCCACATCTACGTCCGAACAGGTAAACAAAAAGGTTTGTTTTAGAATTGGACGTTAAACTATTTATGGCTAAGTCGCTTTTGATGTAATCAACTGAAAATAGTTTTTGACTGCCTAAGACAACGCTATCAGGTTTTACTGGAAAATTCAGTATGGTTGTAAAAGTAGGCTTTACTAGGATAGGAACCATTTTAGAATCATCGCAATAAACATTTTTAATTTTTGGTTGCTTAGATACTCGGACTCCTGTTTTTGCGTGTACATCTTCCCCTCGAAGCAACAGCCAAATAACCAAACAAATCAAAGTTGTAATGCTTAAGATATTAATAAGCTCATACAAGAAACATAATACTTGTGACTTAAAATTTTTCTTTTTTTCCACAGAACTATTTTTCATCTTTTTTCACTTTCTCATTAAAAGTTTGGGTTGAAACAAGAATCAATCCATAAGGATTATATTCTGAACGGTTTTGGGTCTGAATTTGTATATTTAGGGGAAATCGAAAAGCAGAACGGATATCGCCGACTGAAATCAATCTGTCAGAGTTGACTATAAAGCCTTCCTTTGTCTGCGAGACAGAGTTGACAATGACTTTTTGCTTAATATTTCGGGATAAAAATTCTTTTTGCTCTAAGTCTTTTAATTTTTTCTCATCAGCAGTGATAAATCCCTTATGTAAAGAATCTGAATCAAATCTTTCAGCCAACGCTGCTTTGATAAAGCTTTCGATTTCAGTAAAAGTTCTTTCGTCTTTCCCAGCATTCAAAGCAGAAGAAAAGCATCCACGGTCGATAATCAAGGCTTCTTTAAAACTTATTTTTAAAGTGATTACAGATAAAGTGAGGCAGATTGCGAATAAGAAAAAAGTGACTAATTTAAGAGTTCGATTTTGTGAAGCCATTTCTGACCACGCATTTGTGTATTTCATTTTCTAAATCCTTTATGATTTAATTGTTTTTCGAGGAGAATTACTTGAGGCAGAAGATTTATAATTTTGACGGGGATTACTCGGTGATGATCCTGGTAGGCTCTTATCAATAATGGCTTTTGATGCTGAAACAGCAGTTCCAGGGTTTAGAGTTAATCCGCCAATAGCCAGAGAGCCTAGATCCTTAGTCATTTGAGACACTCCTGAACCCATCAATCCGTGTACGAGGAAGGGAGTAAGCAAAAGAGATCCTGCTAGAATGATATTAAAGCAAATAGCAGTTAAGAAGTTAATCTGACTTCCATCTTGATTGATCTTACTTAAAGCACTACTCCAAAGTAATGTCGCGATAACGCTCCAAACGATTTTCCAGCTGGCGACTTCAAAAAGCGATCTAAACAAAGCTGATGTGGCGGGCGCTGTAACAGGTAATACATACAATGCTATAAGCAGCGGTGAGAAAACGTAAAGCACGACCCATACGAAGATATAAAAGCTATCCGCAATATAAATGGATATATACAGTATGAAAAAAGTTAAAAAACTTAAAAGTAACATAACTGATTCTTTTATAGAAACCCAAGACCAACTGAGTTCTCCAAGCTTATCTCCCATGCGATCAAGAATAAGTTTAAAGTTATTTAGATCTCCCAGTCTTTGCGCCACGGCATCGGTTACGTCGGCAATGATATTTGTAATTTCGGGGTAGGCATGAAGCAAAAGGGCTGCGACTAATGCTCTTCCGATCAATTGAGAGAATTGTGGTACTTGTCCTAAAGGCCACTTAAAATACTCAACCAGAATACCTAACAAAAGTAACACTGTGACTAAAAGGTAAAAGTAAGAGCTAAAAATCTCATGGATTTTCCGTGACTCGGTGGCGAGCCAATTCATATCTGTAAACATTCTTTTTTCCTTTAAAATCGTGGTGATTGAAATTTGATGTTATCTGATTTCATGGCTTGCTTAAGGGTATTAGCCGTATCTAAATATTGCCTGGTTGAGTCTTTTTCTTTTTTATTGTTCAGTGCGATGGTTTGAGCTTGAAGCTTTAGTCCAGTGGCTTGAGTTCTTAAAGTCTGATTCATCACGTGCAGAACTACGCCAAGAGTTTGTGCTGTCAGCTTTTGTGCTCCTCCGGGGGAAACGTCGTGACTGACATCTTTTATAACTTCACCAAGCTCGTCGATGTTTTTTGTATATTTATAAATGTCGTTATTTAACGTAATAGCCTCAGCAACGCTTTGATCGGTGTCTTGATAAATACGTTTCATCGGAGACTGTGTAATCTCTCCATAAATATCGGTCAGCTTTTTGATTGAATCGCTAGCGTTAGACCAATCGTTATAAACCCCAGAGTCGATATTAGGGTAAACGGTTCTGACCAGATTTAAGGAATCATTAATTCCCTGATTAATGGCACGCATGAGTTCTAACTGATCTTTATTGTTTTCCATAATAGCTTGAAGCTCTTTGTATTGACGAATAGCATTCTCTAAAATTTGAGCTAAGTAGATAAGATCACCACCGAAAAAGTCGGCTTTAGATTGCATAGGAAACAAAAACGAAATAGGAATTAAAAAATATAAAGATAGTTTTTTCATTATAATTTTGCTCCATTGTTTTTTGACGCCGCAAATCCAATCGGAAAATCTTGAGCGAGTTTCTTTAAAAGAGATAATTCGTCAAGTTCTGAGTACTTCGCTTTATATTCCTGAATCTTTCCTAAATCTCGGCCGTCGGTCGTTGCTAGCCAATACTCTAAAGGTGATGATTCGATTAATACGACAGCTTTATTATCTTCGGCCATGAGGAAAGCTTCAGAATAAACTCCGCGCTCTTGACTTAAGCTTTGAATTAATTGAATTTCATTCGGATTTAAACTTAAAATATCTTTTAGTCTTTCAAAGTCAGAGCCCTTTTGTTTTAGAACCCATTTAATTGAAGAATTAGGAAGAATGGCTGTAGCAATTTTACTTTTGGCAAAATCATCCATATTTTGAGAAATCGCAATAACTGAAGCCATATATTTTCGGAAAGTCCTAAAAACTTCACTAATGAAAATTTGAGCTGAGTCGTTCTCCATTAATTTCCAACACTCATCAAATACAAGAAATTTCATTTTTGATCGGTCTTGTTGAACTTCACGCCAAACATAATCAGTGATAATAAACAAACAAGCTGCTTGAAGATCCTCGTAGTCATCCATGCCTTTCAAATCAAAACTGACTATATTGGAATTAAGTTGTAGGGTAGTAGGTTGATCAACAAATTTCCCGTAAGCTGAGTTTCCACACCAAGAATTTAATATTTTTCCAATACGAACTAATGATTTCTCTGGGTGATTCAAAAGAATGTTTTTTAAATCAGATAACCTTGGAGCTTGCGATGTTTCATAAACTTCTTCAATGGCAGATTCTATGAGAGATTTCTCAAGTTTTCCGAGTTGTTCCTGTTCATTTTCTTTTGTCATAATTTCAACTAAACTCAATAAAAACTTGATTTTTTGACTTGTTGGTACAGCTTCACCAACAGGTAAATCAAACGGATTAATGCTTAGTTTTGTATCGACACCTAAGTGAATGTACTGACCTTTAAAGTTGTTACATAATTTTTCATAGCTTCCGCCAATGTCGATGATGAAAACTTTTGGATTGTCTTTAAACATTTGCATCATCAAAAGATTGGTTAAATAGGATTTACCACTACCGGAGCCACCACTTATGATTTGATTAAAATTTCCTAAATCACTCGAAAAAGGATTAAAACTCATTAGTGAGCCTAATCTTGAGCGAAGTAGGATCTTGGGCTCGCTATGGCCTTTCCAAGGACCGTAGACAGGTAATAGATCACAGAGGTTACTCGACTTAATCCTTTTAGTACGCTCATGAGTTTTTGCATGAGGAACGGCAATTTCACTAAAAATATCGAAGCTCGCTAAAGTTTCCTCCATAGCTTCGATACCAGCCATTTCACGAAGCTTTGATAAGGTTTCAGAGACTTTTGCGTCAAGCTCGTCTGTATTTTGAGATTTCAGCACTATTTGAAGACTCATTTGGAAAACTTTTTCTCCACTTGCGACCATTTGTTCTAATAATTTTTCAAGGTCGTTAAGCTTAGCTCTTGATTCAAGATCTGAAACGCCAGTTCTTTTTCCCGTTACCATCGCATACGCCATACGACGTTGTGTTTTTAGACTTTCAATTTCCTTTGTTTGATCGGGAACATGGATTGTTAAAAAGACCTGAGAGTCGAAAGGAAGTTCACGTAAGCGACTCGCCATAGTTGCAAAGGTTTGCTCTGGTAAAAGCTTAAGCGAGATGACTTTGTATTTGTAATCACCTAATTCAAAGCCTGTGTTGTAAAGACCGACATCGGTAAACAATAACCCCTCTCGGATGTAGTGGGGATCTACATGACCGAGTTCAATGGAACGAGATGGGTTCCATTGTTTATAAATCAGATTTAAAATTTCTTCGGCAGTTAATAACTGAGGGCGAAGGGAAAGCCTGTTGAGTTCGGATGTCAAATCGGAAATCAATCTTTCATTTATAGCAAGTTCTTGTTTTAAACGTTCATCTGAAATTTCTGAAAAGTTTTGATTCTTCTTAAACAGATTAGTTTTTTCGATCAAAGCCGATTTAGGCTGACGTCGAACAAATAATTTTAGACCATGTGAAGGTAAAAGTCCTTTTTGATCATAGTCTAAGAAACGATCTGCACGGTTTTGGGTAATTTCGCAAACAATAGGATCGGCGGATAGATTTGAATCTTTATGTTTTTGAATAATAGATTCGTTGCCAGGAGAAATATCGGCCATGAATTGCAAATCTAAACCAACACTCAATCCATTTAAAAAACTCATAAGCTTGTACGAGTATTCGTTAGCTAAATCTAACGACCAGCAGCTTGCATCTGTAGGCAATAAGGAAAATCCAAAACCAAAGCTTCCATCACGAAAAATGACATGATGATCTTCTAATCCCCATACTTGTAAATAGTCGGCTAAGTTTGATGAATTCATATAATTTTCTCTTTCTGTAAAGACGGTGAGGGGAAATCATTGGTTGGATTATTAAAAGCTTTTAAAATGCCTGGCTTAATTTGAAACCTGAGCCAATGGACTAAGTAGTTATCGGGTTTTCCTTTTTTACTCCATTTTATGATTCCAGTAAGTAATAAGCTCGGCGTCCAAACAAAGAGCCATCTCATATCACTGGTACTAAAAATAAAGTTTAGAACTGAGATAGTTATAAAGATGATAAGCAGATCAGGGACTTCAAACCCTAGCATCTCCATTTTTTTATCTAAGCACCGGCTGACTTCAGTAGTCTTTAATTCCATAAGTTTTTCCTTTTAAGAGGGCGAGTGAATCTCGCCCGTATGAAATACGTTAGTGAATTAGAGACTGAATCCAGCTCACGATGCTAGGAGCACCAAAACCAATAGCTGCGCCAATAATGGCTAAGGTTAGATGGGCCCGAGCATTCGCGGAGCCTGCTACGAATGAAATAGCAGCGATGACTAATCCAATAATTGAAACTAAAGGCAAAATAGTTCCAATTAGTTTTGATTGCACGGCAGCTAAACTTGATTCAACAGAGCAAAAACCCACCATAGGTAAAATCAAAATTGTCACTGAGGCTAGAAACGGAATCCATTTTCTTGAATTTACCATTATGCCGCTTTCTGATTGAGTGAATCAGGGTATAGAGACATAAATAGGCTGCATCTTAAAAGTGGAAACTTGAGCTCTAAATAGCTTTGAAGATTTGAGTCTAAATGCCCGTATCCTACAGGATTTAAAAATTTCATCTTGCTGGGGTGAGTTGGATCAAAAATCATTTTCGCAAAAATTGTGTATTTTCCGACTTGGTTGAAGTTTTTAACCAGGTAGTATCTAATTCCAGGAAACATCATAAGTGTAACTGTGTAATGACTGGCATTTTCATCTTTAAAGGCAGCTCCGACTTGGATTCTAGCATCTAGATTGTTTTCTTTTTTGAATCCGGTATAAATTTGGAAGCGATCAGTGTTGTCATTTTTGTTCATTTTTCTAATTCCTTGTTTTGGTTGTTTTTGATAGTTTCGCTATCAGTTAATAAACGAACGATAGATTGCTGATATTTTTTATTTTGTTTAGTTGCAGGTGAAAGCTCTCGCCATAAGATCAAGAACTCTTCTTTGATTTCACAAATGATATTCAATCTGCTTAATTTTTTGTTAAGCAATAAAGTCATTCTAGAATCTTTCTAAAAAGGGATTCGATTCTTTCGATGGAAGCACTTAGTTTTCTATTTGTGGCTAGTTCTTCAATGGGTAAGTTCCCGTAAAACTCACGAAACGACTGACGAAGTTGATTCAAAGAAAATTTCATAAGGCTTTGCTCCATAAGAAATTCATTTTTATCACTTCGTAAGACAGGTTTTGTGAAAGAGGCTGATAATTATGAGACTGCATAACTTCATTAAACTCTTTGGGTAAAACTTCAGGCGAACTAAGTTCTTTGTTAAACCAATCTTTTATTCGGTTTAAAGTCTCAGACATTTTTCTTCGAGGAAATTTTTGACCTTCAGATTTAAAGTATAGTTCATTGAATAGACGAGAAGCCTCAGCATTGGATTTCATTTTTTACTCCTTAGTTAAAAGCTCGTGATTGAGCTATTTGCTGGAGTGATAATGCAATTGGAGTGGCACGTTAGACTTTTTAGGCTAAGTATTTGAAAGTATTTTCAATTTAGATAATTTTAGATAAATCAATTCAAGAGAGCCTGGCGATTTTCCGTCAGACTCTTTTGAAATGATTGTAGTAATTCTGTATATTTAGATCGTTCTATAGACTGGCGGGAAGTTGCCATGCTGAAGTGTTAGCAATAGATTTAAATTACAATTCATAATCAATAAATGGAAACGCCCCAGGTGGGCCAATAGGCTTTCCAGAAATAGCCTCAATTTCACTTTGCGATCTGTAATCTAAAGGAAACATAGTTAAACGAAAGATCTTATATAATGTAATTTCAGTTTCGCTTCTTTTATTAGGGTCGATATCTTTCCAATGAGTAATTTCT
>CALMPX010000205.1 GCA_937871355.1 uncultured Bdellovibrio sp. | reverse complement strand
TGTATCGTCTTTACGCAAGGCTATCTGGTTCGATAATTGATTCCTCGGTACGGCGAAAAATGTATTATTCGCCTGGGCCTCATCGGCATGGCAACGGGATTTGGATTCATCGCGCTGGCGAACAGTATTTGGATGATGGCACTCGCCATGACTTTCTTATCCGTTGGAAATGCCTTTACCAATCCATCAGTCCTCGGCAGCATCTCGCTGATTACTCCTGCGGACAAACAAGGCGTTACTTTAGGCACGACTCAAAGTCTTTCCGCACTCGGTCGAGTCATTGGTCCGGCTTTAGGTACTTTATTATTCGGGGCCGTTTCGTTTTCCGCACCTTTTTGGATCGGAAGCTTGCTCTTGATCCTAAATGTATTTGTCGTCATGAAATATTATTCTCAGCTCCCCGCCTCAAACGTAAAAACTGCTTCGTAATTCGAAGCAATTTTGATATATTTTTTGTCATGAATAATTCACAGACGACTGACAAAAATTCCAATCCAAATACTTTAGACGATCGCTACAATCCCCAAAATGTAGAAACTCCCACTTATGAAAAATGGGAAAAAGCGGGATACTTTAAATCCCTCGATCAATCTCATAAACCTCCGTTTTCAATTATACTTCCTCCTCCGAATGTCACAGGTTTTCTTCACTTAGGACATGCTTTGGATCATACGATTCAAGATTTACTCATTCGTTGGAAACGTATGAGCGGATTCAATGCCATGTGGTTACCGGGAACAGATCATGCCGGTATTGCGACTCAAACCGTAGTTGAAAAACAACTCAAAAAAGAGAGTGCAGGAACTGGCACGACGACAACTCGTCATACTTTAGGTCGTGAAAAGTTCGTGGAAAAAGTTTGGGAGTGGAAACACGAATACGGCGATCGTATTTACCGTCAGATGCGCCGTTTAGGTGATAGCTGCGATTGGGATCGCGCGACGTTCACCTTAGATGAAGGTGTATCAAAATCAGTTCGTAAAGTTTTCGTTAGTCTTTATAAAAAAAATTCGATCTACAAAGGTTTACGTTTAGTGAACTGGAGTGGTCCGTTAGAATCGGCTATTTCTGATTTAGAAGTTGAACACAAACAAGTTAAAGGCGCTTTCTATCACATCAGTTATCCTGTCGATGGAACATCGGATGTGTTAACTGTGGCGACCACTCGTCCGGAAACAATGCTGGGGGATTCGGCTCTTTGTGTAAATCCCAATGATGAACGTTACCAAAAATACATTGGCAAAACTGTAACGATTCCTTTAATCAATCGAAAAATCAAAGTGATCGCCGATACCTATGTTGATATGACGACAGGCACAGGCGTGCTTAAAGTCACTCCGGCTCATGACTTTAACGATTACAAAATCGGTAAAACTCATAACTTGGAAATGATTAACATCTTGAATAAAAAAGCCGAGCTCAATGAAAATGCGGGACCTTATCAAGGACTCACTGTGGCCGAGGCCCGTAAAAAAGTTGTCGAAGATTTAAAAGCTTTAAATTTATTCGTTAAAGAAGAACCTATTGTTCATTCTGTAGGTCACTGTGAAAGAACCGGAGCCGTGGTCGAACCTTTCCTATCTGAACAATGGTTTATGAAAATGAGCGAGATGGCCGAACCGGCGAAACGAGTCGTTGAATCAGGCACGATTCGTTTTGAACCTGAATCGTGGTCAAAAGTTTATCTTCACTGGATGAATATCATCGAAGACTGGTGTATTTCTCGTCAACTCTGGTGGGGACATCGCATTCCTGTTTGGCATTGTGAAGCGTGCGATAAAAATACGGTCGCTGAAATTGATCCCACTCATTGTGAACATTGCGGTAGTCCAAAAATAAAACAAGACGAAGACGTATTAGATACTTGGTTCAGTTCGGCTTTATGGCCGTTCTCTACCATGGGCTGGCCGGCAGAAGATGCTCATTCAACTCAGACACAAATGTCCTTCTATCCGACCAGCTATCTTGTCACCGGTCATGATATTATTTTCTTTTGGGTGGCGCGAATGATTCTCATGGGACTAGAATTTAAAAAAGATGTTCCCTTCCGCACCGTATACATTCATGGATTAGTTCGCGATAGCCAAGGTCGAAAAATGTCGAAGTCTTTAGGAAATTCGATTGATCCCATCGAGATGATCGATAAATACGGAGCTGATGCTCTTCGTTTTAGTTTCTTAGCTCATCTTTATAGTGGAAAAGATTTTAAATTCAGTGAACAGCGTTTAGAAGGCTATCGTAACTTCATGAACAAAGTTTGGAATGCTGCTCGTTTTACATTATCCAACTTGTCTGATTTCAAAGTCCCCGCTGAAGGCGTGAATGCTTTACCAAATAAATCCGACATGAGTGTATTCGATAAATGGATTATTACTAAACTCGGTGACACCGAGAAAAAAGTAAACGACGCCTTAGAAGCTGAAAAGTTCTCTGAAGCGGCAACCGCTTTATATCAATTCATTTGGAATCAATTCTGTGATTGGTACATTGAATTCACCAAACCGATTATTAATGGCACAAACCAAAAAGAAAAAGAAGCCACGCAGTTAGTGATGGCTCAGGTTCTTAATCGTATCGTGCGTTTACTGCACCCCTTCTGTCCGTTTATCACAGAAGAAATTTATTCTAAATTACCCATTAAGAATGAAGCCTGTATCATCGACGTTTACCCAACGGTTATCACTGATAAAGCATTCTTAGCCTTCGGCGATAAACAAATTGAAACGGAAATTGATTTGATCAAAGAGATCATCTCGGCTACCAGAAACATTCGCGGAGAAAATCGTATCAGTCCGGCGATTAAATTGAAATTACGTTTAGCAGCGACAGATCAAAAAACCATCGAAATTTTAAAAACAAATCAAAATGCCATGGCCATCTTAGCGCGTACGGAAACAATTGAAATCGGTGATGAAGGCAACATGAATAAATGCGCTGTAGCTCAGGTGAATGTTGAAAATCACAAAGTCAAAGTGATCATTCCTTTGGAAGGCCTGGTTGATTTCAACGAAGAAGTCAGTCGCATTCAAAAAACGATCGAAAAGTTAACTAAAGATACAACAGTGTTATCAAATAAATTATCAAATGAAAAATTTATTCAAAACGCCGATGAAGATGTGGTTGCCGCTGATCGTATTTTATTAGCGGAATCAAAAGAACAAATTGTTTTATTAAAAGAAGCTTTGACTCGATTCGTATAATTATATTTTTAACAAAAGGAGATTTTTTTGAAATCAATTTTAACTGTATTAGGAATCATGCTACTTATATCATTAGATTGTTTAGGACAAACATCTACAACCGCGGCGCCTTCTGCTCGGGAATACAACGCGCAGGGTATAAAAGTTTCTATAGTGCGTCCTTCGTTAACTTTTCAGGCGAAGTCTTCCTATAACGATTCATATCAAGAAGTAACAACAAAAATTGTAGATTCAACAATAGGACTTAGTCTAGGTTACGTACAATTACCAATCAAAGAAATTGGTTGGACAACAAATTTAACGTACTTGAATTTATCAAGTGCAAATGGCGACGGTGGATCTATATTGCGTGCTGATGGTAATGTCGCTTATACCTTTATTAAAGAACTTAATCTAAAAGCCGGAGTAAATCTAAATCAAATCACAAGTGAATCCGAAAGAGGTTACGGAGTCGGCCTAGGCTACCAAGGCAGCATAGGTTTCCAAGTCAGTAAAAATTTTGGAATGGATTTGGGATACACCGAAATGAATGCTTCGTCTCAGCGTAACTATCAAACAACTGCTAAAATATCGGGAATAGAGCTCGCCGCTAACTTTGTTTTTTAAAATAATATGGACGAAAACGTAAATCCTCAAGGCGTGGGCCTTCATTATAACAAAGAAGATTTTAGACAAGCCCAACGAAACGGTTGGGAAGTCCTCAACGCTTTGAAAAAACAAATCAAGCCCGGTATGAACGAAAAAGATGGGCGCGATGCTTATGCGGCGATTCTTAAAGACTTCGGCGTCGAAAAAAATTGGCATCCACCTAAAATACGCTTTGGTCCTAATTCCATAAAATCATTTCGAGAATTATCCGATGAAGATTACCGTTTAAAAGAAAATGATATCTTCTTTCTTGATGTTGGCCCGATCATTAACGGATATGAATCCGACGTTGGACAAACTTTTCTTTTAGGCGATGATGCACCCTCAAACTATTCTAAAATTATATCTGACGGGGAAGAAATTTTTAAACTTACGAAAGCACAATTTTTAGAACGCGGTCTCAGTGGCCCAGAACTTTATGAATTCGCCGACAATGAGGCCAAAAAACGAGGTTGGTTGATTGTCGGAGAGGGTGCTAACGGTCACCGTATCGGAGACTTTCCCCATCATGTTTTTTTCAAAGGTAATTTGCGCACGTTCCAACAAAAAATTGTCCCTGATTTATGGATTCTAGAGGTTCAGCTTCGCAGCCCTGATATGACCTTCGGCGCCTTCTTCGAAGACGTTCTTTAAGCCTGGCATAAACTCTGTTTTCTATGTTAAAACCCTCTAGAATCGCGATAAACGGCACGACATGAACTTTTTGCCTGTCAGAATTATTACAGTCGCGAGACCCTTTTGACTTAGGTATAACAGCCCTATCCAAAGGGGGATATATGAGTAAATTAAACGTTTCTTTAACAATCGTACTTCTGGTTATCGTAGCAACGAACTTAGTCTTAACGGCTTAGTTTTTTAAATGTTGTTCTTGAGATTAAAACATTTACCGTTAGCCGCGCGCTCAAAAGCATTGGCAGTTTGAAGTTGCCGATGTCATAGCGTTGCAGCTAATGGTTTTGTTATTTTTAGTCATCGTGAATGATTCGAGTTTGCCATTGCGCTCGATCACAATCATCTCTTCGCCTGCGGGGAAATAAGCCCGCCCACCTTTTTCATGTAATAAAATATGCGCTCCGGATTTCAAGGATTCGACATACTCATCCGTAGGATTCTGCGTATGCTGAGGATCCAACTCTTCCATCTCTGGAATGTTTTGATCATTCAATTTATAAACTTGTAAAAATTTCGACGGATTTCCCGGGTCATCATATCCCACCTCGATGCGTAGGCGTTTCAAAGTTCCATCATTGTATTGTAAATCAGTCTGAGCCCAATCATCAGTAAATACAGTGACGTCACCCATGGCGGGCTTAAGACTAGCAATCAAGTTATCAAAAGTAGGATCCACTTGATCGTATTCCGTATTATTTTTAATTTGTAAACATTGACCAATCGTTTTTAAATGCGCGGCAAATTGTTTTTGATTTTCAATATCAGGTGTTTGCGTCGGCGCAACTTCCGTCATATCAGAGGATGTCATTTTCATGGTGAATTTTTCTTGCGGGATATCTGATTCCAGCTCGGGCTGACTTTGAGCCGAAGAAGCCACAGGCTTAATCTTGTCGACACTTTTATAAGTGTCGTTCCAATAAAGTAGGGCCATCAAAAAAATTGTGCCCGCTATGACCGCGAGAAATTGTTTCCGCATCTTATTTGGTCAGGCCGATTTCACGCAGTCGCTGCATTAAAAATTCATGGGCCGTAATATCTGGATATTTAGCGCCGGATCCTTTGCACGAAGCCAAACAACTTAAGTTTGATTCAGGATGAGGATGCATAAAGAACGGCATCGAATAACGAGACACATTCGTTCCATCTTGTGGATTGATCACACGATGCGTGGTCGAAGGAAGAACATCATTCGTTAAACGAGCTAACATATCACCGACATCAACAATCAATGTACCGAAATCACTTTCAATATCTAACCACGAACCATCGCGATCTTTTAATTGAAGGCCTGATTGCGTCGCCGCCGGTAATAAAGTGATGAAGTTAATATCTTCATGAGCCGCCGCACGCACACAGCGCGGATCAATTCCTTCTGGAATCGGTGGGTAATGAAGAAGTCTGAGAATTGAATTTCCTTCGCTCACCATATCGCGGAAAAAATTTCGTTCGACTTCTAACGGAAAAGTGAGGGCTTCCATCATCTGAATGCCGGCTTCTTGTAATTGAGCATAGAGTTTTTCAAAAATAACTTCGAATTCAGGGGCCACATCAGTGGGGTATATATTTTTGGGATAGTATTTAGCAAAAGGATGACTGTCTTCGACTTCGCGGCCGACGTGCCAGAATTCCTTTAAATCTTTTACTTCAGCGCCTTTGGCGTGTTCTGTGCCAAACGCCGTGTAACCGCGCTGTCCGCCGCCTTTTTCAGAAATATAAGAACGTTTTTTAGCGTCAGGTAAACTGTAAACTTTTTCAAGAACACTGTAAGCCTGCTTTAATAATTGAGGATCAACAGGGTGATCTTTGAGGATGATAAAACCGTATTCTTTTAAACCTTGATAAAGGTCATCGATAAATTTCTGTTTTTGTTCCGGCGTACCTTTTGTATAGTGAGCCAAACTAATGGTATTTACTTTACGTACTTGATTCATATTTACATCCCCCAAAATATAATCTCATCCAATAATAGTCGCCTCACAAACTATCAAATCTAGAATATAATATCAATCACCACTGCATGGATTTCTGACAAAAATTTAAAATGAACGTCGGCTTCATAAAGCCTGAAGGCGTGTTCATTTCTATAGGGAGATTCCCCTTCCTCATAGCCTTTATAAGCGATTGGACGAGGATCCTGCTGGATAATTTCAATAACGGCCTGCTTCAACTGAACATCATTTTTTCTTTGAACCCAGTCTGTCATTTTTTGCTCGGCGATTTCAGAAAATTCTACACGGATATCCTTATCCGTATTTATAGACCAACCCCCAGCGGCCTGCGGTTTACTTTCAAACTGAGGCAAATAAGGCTTAATATCGAGAACCGGCGTGCCTTCGACGAGATCTCCGCCGGCGAAAATAATTCGATCAGCCAACACCTCTTTGATTTCAACTAACGATAATCCAATCGGATTCGGTCGATGCGGAGAGCGCGTCGCAAACACCCCCATTGAATCACCACCGAGGCGAGGTGGATGAACTTTAGCATGATAGCGCGTGCTGGTATTTTTATGAAAAACAAAAACGATCCACATATGCGAATAACCGTTTAAACCCTGCAAAGCTTGCTCCGGCTGCCATTCAGGCAAAATGATCAGTTCGGACTGAACGCTATTCACAATTCCTGATTGACGAGGAATGCCAAATTTTTCGGGGTAACAGGATTTAATGTGACCAACGATTTTCATTTGCGTAGTATTTTCTGACATACCCAGGAAGGTACAAGATGAAATATTTTTTTGCATTAGTTTTATTCTTATTCGCATCGACTTTATTCATAACAGAAAATACTTTCGCCTGGGGCGGTCGCGGACACGATACGATCTGCCAATCCGCCGTTTTTTTAGTAAAAAATAAAACTTTGAAAGATTTCTTACGCAATAAACCAAACATGCTAGGCCATCTTTGCAACGTTCCCGATATCTACTGGAGAGGCCTATCACCCGAACAAACCAAAGAAGGTAATCCCACTCATTACGTCGAATCAGAAGCGCTGGGCATTCCCTTAAAAGACATGCCATTGGACATGAAGGCCTTGATTGAAAAGTACACGGGAAAAGAAGATCAACTCAAAACAGGAACTAAAATCATGTCACTTCCCCATGAAATGGGAACCAACTGGTGGAGAGCCAATCAACTATTTGAAATGGCCATCCTCGAAGGCAAAAAATTAAAAGATCTCGTCGCTCCTGCGAATTCGAAAGATGAGCAAAACGACGACCTTCCTTACAACAAGCACCTCTACAACATGATCACTTACATGGGCGTCATGGGTCACTTTGTCGGCGACAATGGTCAGCCGCTTCATACCAATGCCGACTACGACGGCTACGAAAGTGGTCATGGTGGAATTCATGCCTACTACGAAGATCTTTGCGTATCATTTTTCGAAGCGGACCTATCAGTTAAAATTGTCAAAAAAGCTAAAACCATTGATCAAAATTCAAAATCAAATCAATTCACTCGAGAAAAAACAGTTTTAGAACAAATGCGCGCTCTGGGTGTGATCTCGAACAATGAGGTAAAAGAATTATTTAAATTGGATCCCATCATCACCAAATCCATTCTTAAAGAAGAAAAGGGCATGAAAATCAAAACCCCAGCGGTTCGAAAATCTCCAGCAGAAGGACAAAAAGTTTTCGCCAATTTAATCGTGACGGACATGGCCCGATCAGCTTTATTACTGGCAAAAATGTGGGATGATATCTACGTTGCAATCGGAAAACCCGATTTCAAAGCCTACAAAAGCTATCGCTATCCGCTTACTCCTGATTTTGTGATGCCCGATTATTACGAAATCAAAACAGAACCGAAAAAGTAATTAAACTATTTAGTTTCTAGAATTTTTTTACG
>CALMPX010000204.1 GCA_937871355.1 uncultured Bdellovibrio sp. | reverse complement strand
TTCTATTTGTTGATTTGTTGAAACGATTCTAACGGATAAAGAAATCTTATCGAATATGTAAAAAGGGCTCATTAAAGTTGAGCCCTTTGATTTATCAAAGCTCTGAACAAATTCCTACGACGTTCATTTTGGTCGCACGTTAGCAACTACAACGAACCGATTGGTCAGCTTATTTATTTTGTCGTCAGTGTCGATGTAAACAATTACTACAACAAGAAATCTTACGATCTATCCTACTCCACGCACTTAGCAACAATATCATGACCAATCCAGGCGACGGGAAATTGTGGATTGAAGCCATCATGGAGCATGATGTAGCCACAGGAATTAAAAATCACCTCGCTTAACACCGGTGCCATCATAATTTTTTCATCTTTGTGGAAATTAATCACTAGGTCAGATAAATCTAAAGTTTTTTCTAATTGTTCTTTTTGGGAATGTTGTGGCCAGTTATCATACTGACTTGTTCCCACTTTTTCAGAATAGGCCATGTATTCATCGATGGCTTTGAACATAGTATTCAAATCATCTGGTGTTTTCAAAACTTCGATACAATCGGCCCGCAATTTCTTTGTGACAGAGTGATTTGGAATTTCTTTTTCTAAAGCACGCAATAAATTATAAAGAGGGATTTCAACGCCTTTAAAGATCGAGCTGGAATTAGTTAAAATTTCTGGACAGTTATAAACGCAGGTTCTGACGCCAAGTTTAGTCCATTTTTTAGAGAAGTCTTCGAGGTGAACTTTGGCCCAGCCTTGAATATAGGGCGCATAGGATTGCCAACGATATTCATTTCCGATGACGATTTCAGTTCCATGATAACCGTAGGCCACGTAACTTGCGCTTCCGTTATGAGCTTCGATTTTTTTTCTTAAATGAGTGGAACAATCAATAAGTGTATCAAAAGTTTCCGCCGTAACTTCGAGGAAATTTTGGCGCATGAATTCGCCGATCGAACTTTCCATGAATTCTTTTGAAGCTAAATAGCGGTCTTCGGTTCCTTTAAATACACGGTTCATTAATGGCATAACGATTTTTGTTCGAGGAACTCCTCCGGCCATTAAATGGGCGAAGTGAACATGGCAGCCATTTTTAATATTTTCAGAGATCAAAGTTTCTAATTCTTTAAGAAATTTTTCAGTGTTTTGTTTGAAGCGTTTACGCGCTGAAGAGCGGGCTTCATCAATGATTGTTTGTGGTACTTGAGCCTCATGCCACGCACTGAGTTTAAAGCCTTTTAAGCAATCATTGGGCGTTTTACCATCGGCATTTTTTTCTAAATCAAAACCGGCTTCAAGTGGAACATTGATGAATGGTTTGGGAATATTTTCAGCTTCTTCTGGCGTCAAAGCCCGTAGATCGCCATTTTCATCGCGGCGACCCACCGTTGCGCGAACAATTGTCAGGCCATTTTTTTCAGCTTCTTCCACTAAGCCATTGGCATAGCCCCGGTTGAAAAGTTCACCGAATAAAACAAGGACGTCGCCTTTTTTAAAATTGTGTTTTTGAGGTTTAGTTCTGATCGCGGTAAAATTCGGTAAGTTTTTTTGATTCATAGATTAAAAGTCCTCTGCCCGTGGCATTATTTTGTCTAATAGCGCCTGGGCTACGAGTATAGATGATCCTCTGTGTTTTTCAGCAAATACTTGAGACAACTCTCTATTTTTTTGCAGTTTGTTAGGTCGTTGAGAGCGAATGACGTCGATCCTTTCCTTTGCATTTCTGACTTTAAAGGTAAATCCCATCTTTTCTGTTTCAATGGCTTCGGGATTATTCATAAAATGGGGACCAAAAAAGACCACATTCTTCGTGCATAGGGGCTCCATTACCGAATGGATTCTTTTTTTAAACGAGCCACCAACAAAGGCGATATCGGTATAGCGATAAATATCGGCTAAATATCCGACTTTATCAACGAGGAGAATTTGGAAATTGTTCGGCATATTTTGCGTATCGGCTATTGTAGATAGTAAATCGACTTTGTAGTTTTTTAAATGCGCTAAAAGTGAATGGGCATTTTGAACGTCGTGAGGACAGAGAATAATTTGGTAACCCAATTTAAGGACTTCGGGTAAACAGGGAAAAATTGATTTTTCGTCCTCGGGCCAGGTGGATGCAAAAATAATTTTTTTATTGTTCGCATTAGTTTCAAAATGAACTCGTGATGGACTTTGCAAGCGGCTGAAGACCTGATCAAATCGGGTGTCCGCAAAAGTCAGAACCGGGCGTTTAAGTAAAGTTGATAGTTCCACAGATTTTTGTGAGTTGACCGTTGTGATGAGATCGAAATCTTTAATGAGCCATTTGTAAGTTAAGCGGCTGAAAAAATGAAGTCGGGGAAACATGGAAATAGCCGCTATTTTTATTTTATATTTTTTAAACTGATGAATCAGCTCAGGCCAAAAATCCGTTCGAGAGAAAATCACTATTTGCGGTTTGAGATGTTCAATCGTCGATTTGACTGAATGCGGGCTATCCCATGGGATTGGAAAAACTAAATCGACTTGTGTTTTGATATTGAATAAAAGTTTTTCGGCAGACGGTGATGAATAGGACAAAATAATTGGCGTGTGGGGAGATATTTTGCGAATTTCAGTTATAACGGATTTACAGTATTCGATTTCACCACTTGAAGCGTGAAACCAAATCGATCCTTTTTGATTAAAATGGAGGTAATCTAGGTTGGAACGAAGATTCATCCACTGTTTAGTTTTTTTTGATAAAAAAGGCTTTAATGTAAGTAGGGTTGTCTTAAGAAAAAAATAAAAAAGGCGATAAATGTAAATCATAATTGTTCGAGTTTCTGTTTAACTTCGATGGCTGAAATATCATTCATGCATCGATGGAATTCAGGATTAACGCAGGGACCTTGTCCGTGTTTACTACAGGGCCAACATGGTAAATCCTTTTTAATAATGATCGTATGAGGCTTTGAGGGAAAACCAAAAGGAGCGGCTCCCATCAAGGCGATGGTTTTTTTGTCTAACTGTTCTAAAAAATGCAGAAGCCCGGTGTCATTCGAAATCACCTTTGAAGCCCATTGTATGATCGCGGCCGATTCTAACAGTGATGTTTTTCCGGTTAAGTTAGTCACATTTGGAAAAGTGTTAAATTCTAATGTAAAGTGATCATTTGGCCCAGCCAGTATCACGAACTGAGTCTTCGAACAAAGGGCGAAGAGTTCTTTCCATTTATCAACCGGCCAACGCTTAAAGATATGTGCGGCTGACGGAGCGACAGCGACAAAAGGTAAAGAAATATGATTTTGATTGAGAATATCTTCAGCACGTTTGAGTGTTTCTGCCTTTAAAAATATTTGCGGACCTGGTGGAAGACTAAAAGGGATATTCCATTTTTCCAATGGCTTTAAAAGATCACGTTGGCCTGAAAATGGTATTTCAAATTAATTAATCTTCAATCATAAAAGGAGAAATCGTTTGATTCTTTCCATAGGCTTATGCAATTTATGTTGAGCGTTGACCAGAAAGTAAAATACATTAGAACGTAAATTATTATGAGCATCATAAAGATGATCGAAATTTTCTTGGTTCAGTCGTGAAACCATTTTTAAAACTGAATCATCCGATTTGAGAGACCAAATTTTTTTGACATGTTGATTTGTTTCCAGCAATTCAGTGAAAATATCTTTTGTGAGAAAATGAATTTCAGCATCCGGGTACTGACGGTGAATATGCGCCGGTATACTCAAGGCCTGAGTCACATCTCCAATGCTCGAAAATCGTATAACCAATACTTTCATAGGCTCTAGTTTTTTACAAAAACTGTCATATGTCCATAACTTAGAAGGTTTTTCAGCTCTATTCGATATGAAGTCGGCTATAACGGTCTTCGGGGGTACAAAGTTTGAAGTTAGTTTAAATATGGAGTTAAAGCTTTATAGTCGTTTTTTAGCCATACTATTCATCTTGGGCCTATCTTTGATAGCTCAGGCCGATGTATCCACGCAGCTCAATGTGGAAGGTCTCAGTTTTATTAGTCCTGACTATCAAAACACCCAAGATAAGTCTTTTTACTTTATCGGCGCTTCAATTCGTAATACCAAAAAATCAACGAACCAAGTCTCTATTTTTAATATCGATTTAGAAGCACAGTATGCTATAGGAAAACCTATTTTAAGTTATACTAACGCACGAGAAATCTATTTTTTCCAAGAGAATGAAAATATTAATATTTCCTATGGTCGACGACTTCACCAATGGTCTCAATTGGAAGAAGCTTGGAATCTCGGTTTCTTTCAGCCTCAATTTCGTTGGAACCCAATAGATCCGAGCGCTCAGGGTTTGGTGGGAATATTTTTGGATAATCAAGAGGTGAATACCACTTTGTCGAAGTCGCAGAATTTTCGTTGGACTTTGTTTGGTTCTCCCTTGTTTGTTCCTGATCAAGGGCCAGGATATGAATTGAAGCAAGGTCAGTTTGAAGCCTCGAACCCGTGGTTTAATCCTCCCCCTCAGAATGTCGAATTCAATGGTCAAGTTTTGCCGATCGATTATAATGTTCACGTTCCTCAAACCAATGAGGTTATTTTTCAGTCTATATATGGTGGCCAATTAGGTTATCAGTTTGATTCAGGAATTTATTTTCAAGCTTCTTTTATTTCTAAACCTTCTCATCAAATCGCCTTGACCTACAAAGCTGTTTTAGTGGCTGACCGCGTTCGCGCCGATATCATTCCTAAAATGTACCGTGAACAAAACCTAGCTTTTGATATCGGATATAAACCCAATTGGGGTAGCATCGGTTTGATGTTTTTATCGAATAACCCTGAAGCGATTGTGGCCGATTCAAATTACAACTTTCCGGAAATTAAATCATCCATCAGTTGGGGCCCCCAAGTGAAGTTGAATGGGGATCACTTTAAAATTTATAGTAGTGGCCTTTTTGTCAGTGGTGGAGAAGTGATTGATCGTGGTCCTGATGCGGGTCAAGTGACAACATCTTTAACGACAAAATACGTTTTTAAAACCGCTTACCAAATAGGGCTCACTTACAAAACTCAGCTGACACGTCGCATGGCTTACGACGCTGATGTGAATTGGACCGAAGGTTTTAAAAGCCCGGTGAAAATTTTAAAAATAAGAAATCAGTTTAAATTTGGCCGTCGATTCGGACTTTACTTAGATATGTTATTAGTTGAAACAGAAGATAAAGCAGACACCACGACGACGTCGAATGTGACTCATTTGCAAAACTTGGATCAGATTTTAGTAGGAGCTAGCTATGAATTTTAGGATGTTAAGACCCATAACTTGTATTATAGTTATTATTTCGACTTTAAGCAGTTGTACTGATTTTATACATGGGAAAAAAGACAAGCAAGAAAATTTAAAAATTGAATTAGTCGATGGATCATGTGCCAAAGATTTTAAGCAACAATTAACAAAAATTTCTAATTCAGAAGCCTCAGAATTAGAAATTAACGCCGTCTTCGCCTGCGTCGATAAATACATGAATCAGCTTCAAAATAAAGTTGAAGGAGAAGCACGGGCCGATGTTTACGATGCACAGGATTTGCTGTATATTACCAATCGTTTCTTTAAAGATTTACAACTTTCAAAAGACGTGATTAAGAAAATCACAAATTTAAAAAAAGCTTTAGTCGGAGGAGAGTCAGATTCAGTGACTCGTCAAGAAATCACCGAGATTCGAAACTATTTCAAAAATGATCTTCAACCGGAAGTGATCCGACTTGCACCACACCTTAAAGTTTTAAAAATGGATGCTGAATCAGATCGCGCTTATGATGAAAAAGAAGTATTTGCTGCGATCGAGCAGACCAGAAAAAGCCTTAAGGTCTTAGCGTTAAAATCCAATTTTGAACGCTCGGGATACAGATATAATGATGCCAAAGAGCTTTTATTTGCGTTAGATTTTGTCGATGAAAACAATAAGCACCTAGTGGATACAATTGATAGCGTCCGTCAGCTATTGATCGGTAATAGTGTCATTCTTAAAACGAATGAAGATTTTTCAATTTTTATTGATAATGCAATGGATGCCTATAGTCTTTATTTAAATTCTTGTCGTGGTCAGATTAAATTCGAAATTTCGTCACTTAATAATATACGAAAAGTGATTGGATTTTTTGACCATATTGCAGACTTATTGAATTCATCTTATCAATATAAAAAGACAGGACGAATCAGTACTTACGATCTTGACCAAGTTCTAAAGATTTTGATTGATAAAAAAATATTTCCGTTTGATGTCAAATTTACCACATTCCAAGATTTTTATAAAGTCACTTTAAAACGAGTTCTAGAACAGGAAACTTCGGATTATATAACGGGAAAACAGTTAAATAATTATTATAAAGAGTCCGAATTATTTAAATTAGAGATGAGTTATTTAGAAAGTTTAGACGCTCAGAAAACATATAAAATGATCGATCTTCAAAAGTCTCGTAAGTTATACGCTCAGAAAACGTCATATTATGTTGTGTCCACCAAGCTAACCAATCCCGAACGATTTCAGGTGGCAACACAATGGATTGAAATGAATTTGGATCTCTATCAAAGTTATCCTGCGACCATTAAGAATAATAAATATATGTTAATGAAAGGTTTAAAGAACGAAAATTTTTCTGTCTTAGATTTGGCTCGAAGTTTCTATATTAAAATGATGGGTCGCGAACTGTTGCTCGGTTGGGGTAATGGTCGAACAACGACGCAGTTTAAAGAGGCCACTTTAAGTTTAGAGCAAATGAAGACATTTACCCGAGAGTTTAATCAGTTTGGTATCGAGCTTAAATTAAACGATCCAAGATCAACAAGTGATGGATCAAAAGCATTTTTGGAAGCCAATCTATTTGGATTCACATCGGATGGGAATCAATCGATGTCGATGTCGGAAACATTTGAATATATGCATTACCTCGTGGCAGAGGGTACGAATACAACGGCTGAAATTCAAAAAGATTTAACCACTGCAAAGTGTGAACTTCCTGAATTAGATATTTTCGGCTATCACTGGAATCCGGAATCATGCTTCTTTTTAAACTTGAAACATAATTATTCTAAATATTTTGCGGGAAAACCTGGGCTGGTGAGTTACTTATCAAAATTATCAGATAAAGAATTTAACGAGTACTATTCGATGATGATGGATTTTTCTCGCTTCGATATGAAAAATAAAAATATTAAAATTGAGACGGTTGATACTCAAACTTTTGTCGTCGCAACAAGCTATATCGAAGCCATGTTTGCTAGGTATCATTTTGATTCCAGTGCCACTTTGTCGGCAGCTGAAATCAGAACGGCTTATCCGCGATTTAAAGCCTTTGCCGAAGATTATAGTATAAAAAATGCGGCCGACTCTTTAAAAGAGTGGGATGAATCTCTATTAAATATTTGCCGTAGTTTTTATACCAAAGATGACCTTATTCGTGAGTCATTTATTTACATGGTTTTGAACAAAGGTAAAATGCCTAAGATGTCTGACATGAATTATATTCTTTGCGGCACTAATGGTCTTTTCACTTTTAAAAATGAAATCGACCGCAAATCGATAGTTTATACTTTTCTTGTGCTCAAGGATGTACTAGCATCTAATAAATGACGCTTAAATTAAAACACACATCCTGGTCACTCGTTTTTGCATTTGTTAGTATGTTCATTCTTGGCTTGACGGATAATATCCGTGGGCCGTTATTCCCCGAAGTCCTACATTATTTCAATTTATCAAGTGTCAGAGGTTCTTGGAGTTTTGCCACGACATCAACGGCTTCCTTTTTGGGGGCGTATCTTTCGGTTCAATTTTTAAGAAGATATACTTTGTCGTCATTATTAATGACGGCGGTGTTATTCATGGGTTTCGGTGTGCTTATTATGGGAAAAGCTCCGGCTTTTTGGATTTTCATTATAGGTAGTTTCTCTATTGGTATCAGCATTGGTTTCATGGGAGTCGCACAAAACTTATTAGTGACTGAAAGCACGACTCTAGAGAAAAAAACAAGGACTTTATCAGCGCTTCATGCCACGTATGGATTAGCTAGTTTGATCGCTCCGCTGTTGGCGGCAACGGCCACCAATATCACGGGGACATGGAGAACGGCATTTATTATTATAGGGGTTCTCTGTTTTACTTATGCTATCATTCAATTTTTAGTCAAAGCGGATCCTCCGTTTGAAGTTCATCAGGTTTCTACAGCCGGTCAAGAAGATCCTATTCCCGTTTCGAAAAAAGCATACATGTTTATCGGTGGAGTTTTCGCGTTTTACGTCGTGGCTGAAATTATGATTGGAACACGTTTGGCTCAATATATGA
>CALMPX010000203.1 GCA_937871355.1 uncultured Bdellovibrio sp. | reverse complement strand
AGCTGGTTTGATCAATAAATTAATTTATCCTAACGCTCTAAGTTATCTGTCGACGGATGGTCCTGATCTGTTTAGGCATGAATTTTATTCAACCCTACCTAGGAAACAATACAAACTGATTTAGGTTAAACAAAAATACTTAGACTTCGTATTTTTTTCTCTATAAACCCACCTTACAACAAACATATAAATTAATATTCATGACTAATACGAACCCGGTTAAATCGCCACTTGAGTTAATCGAATATTTCACTTTTAAAGGGGATCCTATGAAGATCGTTTCTGATAAAAAATTAATTGCTGCTGTCGCTATTTTAGCGGCCCTGGTGGCTTCGTCATTAGCACATGCTCAAGAAACTCCAGATTACTACGGCTCTCAAAACCAAGAAGCTAACTTCTCTGTTCAAAGCTATACTTACTTCGGTAAATCTTTAGGCTCGCCTTCTGAAGAAAGAATCGCTAATGATGTTAAAACAAAGGTTAAATATCTTCTTGGCTACATGAGACGTAATCCACAGAGCCCCTCAGCTGTTTACCCAAAATACAAAGTTTCAACGATCAAAATTGAAGACACTGGATCACAATACCGTGTATGGTATCAAATCTCTGGTAAAGGTGTTTTCGCCCCAGGACAAACAAACTACACTTTCTTACTTCCGATTTCTCACAGCACCATTTTTGAAAAAGCTCAAGACCGATGTACGGTCGTTGATGGAGACAAAGTTGATAGTAGTACTTTTTGGTATCATTGGGATCCCTATCTTTCGGGATGTCCTTTACAAGAAAATGTAGACTTTATAAAATACACAACAACTTTAAATTATATAGCTAATACCAAGTCATCATATCCTGAGTATGATCGTTTATTTGCTACAGGGTCGATGAACGTTTGGAGTTTTTTCGGTGTAGCTGAATACGAAGAAACAAATTGGAATCCAAATAAAACCGGTGATATCTCAGCTGAAGATTACAATCACCAACGTGACGTATTGATCAATACATATAAAATGTCTGCTCGTGTTTGGTCAGATTCAGAAGTTCGCCAATATTTCAACGGAAGCAATCTCCCTTACATCGAAGAGTTCACAAAAAATACACCTCACGGTCTAGTGACTTTCCATTTATTTTTCGGCAATACAGGCTTAGACCACGGCGACAGCAAGGCTTTCCACTCTTTCTTAAAAATCGCTTTAGCCAATAGCCAAGTCATGATCTACAACGGTCATTCAGGCATCGGTAAAAATCTGAATTTATCAAGTATCGAAAGTGCTCGTGGATACAAGTTGCCATTGAATCAAAACTATCAAATTTTCTTCTTAGGAAGCTGTGTTCCATACGCCTACTACACTGATATGTTTTTCCAACGTAAAATTTCGACGTCGGATACACGAGGTACTAAAAATCTCGACATCATTACTTTTGGCGACGAAAGTATTTTCGGAAATCACTATGATGATCGTTTAGTGGCCGCGGTTATGGATTATGCGGACAACAATCGCAAACAAAATTATCAACAAATCATTGGCACAGATACAGGATATTATCTTGGCGTCAATGGCGATGAGGATAATCCAACAGCTCCGTAATTAATTTCTACAAGGAAGTATTATGTATCGTATTTTATTCATTTGCTTACTCATGACGGGCGTATCACACGCCCAAAATCATTTTACAATTAAAGTGGTCGATCAATTTTCAATGCCCGTGCCTCAGGCTTTAATTCTGATTGGAATGGAAAAAGATGTTCCATTTACAAATAACTTGCTCACAGCAGATGCTGGCGGAATTGTTCAAACACCTGAAGCTTGGATCACACAAGAACCCATGACGATCGATGCTCCAGGCTACATTCGTCAAACAGTGATGAACCAAACTGCGTCCGATATCATCATTCGACTTAACCCTTCCCCAATAAATCCTCCCCTATTTATCTCGGGCCAAGTGAAAGACTTACCCGTCGTCAATAAAGATAAATTAATTGATTTTGCTTTAGTATTAACATCATTTAGTCAAAATGATTTTGTCCATATCAATCAAGAGCAATTCATCAGTCCTTATATCGATAATCTCTCAATACTAGGACAAGTTGTTCCTGTATTTTCTAATGCCAGCTTACCTGAGCAAAAAGAAGCTTACCTCGTTCCTGTACCACTCACCGTAGCTAAAGCGACTTACACAAAGTTTTTATCTTCGGTGGGTGATAAAAAAATAATAAGCATGAGCGGACAATTTCCCTTTAAATCTGTTGTTGATGACTTAAAAGCGGGAAAATCATTCTTTGATGTGATCAATTACTTTGATATCTTTTCTTTAGGAAGTTTGAATATCAATTTAAGCAAAAGTACGACGAATAATCATTTTTCTGGAGTCACTGTACAGCTTGATAGAAAAATGACTCTGACTGCTCCTGTTGTGTCAAATGAAGAACAAGTTTTGATCTTACCGATGAATGCCGTTTCAAATTATTTCTTACCCAGTGGTATCAAAAAATTTAATTCGGCTGAATCAGCTCAATTTAATACTTTAGATACATCCTCTGTAAGTATGTTAGCTATGGTTAAAAAAACTCCTGAATTTTCTTCATCGAATGAAAAAAGACGCTTATCTGCGCTATTTGTTAAGCCCACTGATGCGACAGCAAATCTTTATTTACCGCTCATTGATGATCCCGTGACTCAGTCGCTATACCCTGTCAGCGTATCGACAAACACTCTTGTCGCGCCTAATGGTCTGTATCCCGCAGGAACCATGGCTGTTCTTTCTGAACTGAGTGACTCGGTTTATAATCAACAAGTGGTCAAAGTAGCTCATGCACAATGGGAAATTTACTCGTCAAACTGGGAGCATCATATTCAATTACCAAAATGGCCTCTAGATATGACAGCTGCTCCAATGGCTGTCATAAAGAGTTTTGAAGTCACCTATTTTGCGCAAGGCCAAACTCCCCTTAATAATGACGTTAAAAGCATGCTAGACCAAGCTAC
>CALMPX010000202.1 GCA_937871355.1 uncultured Bdellovibrio sp. | reverse complement strand
GAAAAGCGGGAATTCTGAGCGCTATTGCCACAGCTAACATGGGTATAGACATCGACAAAGAAGGTGATGTTCCAACAGGCTGTGATAGTGAATATATTATTGCTGTAACGAATACTGATAAAAATGGTGTTCTTAATCCTCAAGCCGGTTACGGAACAACGATGATTGATATTGCTGCCCCAGGAACTGATATTTATTCAACTTTACCAGGTAACCGTTGGGGATCATTAACGGGAACATCTATGTCAACTCCGCATGTCGCCGGAGCCGTTGCCTATATGCACAGTGCTGCGGACAAAGCTTTCAATGACAGTTACTTAAAAGATCCAGGCACGGCGGCTTTGACTCTCAAATCAATCCTGCTAAAAACAGTCACTCCAATCACTGATTTACACGACAAAACAGTTTCAGGTGGAATTTTAAATGTGAATAATGCGGCCGCGGCGATCAGTATATATGAGGTACCGGTTGTACTACCTGAGCCTGCTCCTACTCCAGCGCCACCAGCACCGCCGATTCCTCAGGAGCCAACAGCACCCCAAATACCTTTGGTGCCCCAAATTCCTCCGACACCACCGACACCATAATTTTATATTATAAAATTTAAATAAAAAAGGCTGTTGATGAAACAGCCTTTTTTATTATCTCGGCCTAGATTACAAAGAGTTTCACGTGGCGCTAATTTGCATTTTCATTTAAATGACACTCTTTATAGATTTGATGCTCTGATTTTAGTTTGGTATAAAAGTACTATGAAATTAATTATTATACTTATTCTCAGTTTTAACTTCTTAGCCTGTCAAAATACACCAAGTTCAAATATCAATGCTTCATCTATTGTTGCGGGAGGTAAACCCGTTTACCTCAGTTCGGAATTATATGAAGACATTAAAGCTCAGATTTCTGATTATCCTCAAAAAGGAAGTGCAGCTCAAAGTGTGGATGAATTTGTTTTAAGAAAATTACAAAAATCTCGTACTGAAAAAGATTGCGAACGAGCCAATTCAGAAGTGATGACCAATCTACAAAATTTTTACGGCAAACCTTACGGAAGCCTCGATGAAAAACAAATTAATATTTTAATCCCGTTGTTTGACCAACTCCGCGCCGACGCCGGATTTTATATCGGTCAAATTAAAAGAAACTATAATCGAACTAGACCTTATGATTACTTAAAAGATTTAGCGCCGTGCATTCCGACTGAAAAAAGTCTTTCTTACCCAAGTGGACATTCAATTTTAGCGGTATTGTACGCCTTAGTTTTGTCAGACCTCTTTCCGGACAAATCGATTCAGTTTAAGGATCGCGCGGAGGTCATTGCACAGGATCGGGTCTTAGCTGGCGTTCATCATCCTTCTGATATTGTCGGCGGTAAAAAAATGGGACAAATCTTATATGACGAAGTTATTAAATCACCTCGTTATAAGAATGATATTGAAAAATATAAAAAGTTGCTGATCGAATGAAAAATATTAATCTCACTGAATTGATCAAGCCGATAACGACAGAAGATTTTTTCAAAAGTTACTGGCCGCATTCTCATTTATTTATTCCCGCAGCAAAAGGAAAACTTAAAGCAATTTTTGACATTCAGCAATTACATGATATCGAAAATTTAGTCGAGACTCGTTCATTAAAAGTGCGCGCCTGTCTGCCGGATTATGATGATGAATACAGCTCGATTCATTTGGATCCCCAAGACGCTTTAAAAGCTTATCGAAACAGTATGACTTTAGTTTTTGATTCTATGCAGACGCAAAACTCAGTGATTTCCCAGTCTTTAGATCAAATTCGTCGAGATTTGGGTCTGGTTACAGGCGGGGAAAATGATCTGTGCAAAGCCCGATCTATCGCCTATGCGACGCCATCAGGTGGAGGTACACGGTTGCACTTTGATGCGAACGCGAATTTTATTATTCAAATATCAGGCAGCAAGCAATGGATTTTAGCACCGAATACTTCAGTTCAAAATCCGACGGAACGATTCACCACAGGCTCATTAGAGATGTCTGCGGCTTTAGAAAAGCAATGTCATGATGTTCTTTTAGATGAACCACCAGAAGATGCGATTGAAATTAATATGGAGCCAGGATGCGTTTTATTTGTTCCGCGTGGATACTGGCATGCCACAACCACATTCGAAGATTCTCTATCTTTAAATTTTACTTTTAGTCAACCGACATGGGCTGATGTCTTTACAAAATCACTACAAGAATTTTTGTTAACGTCTTCCGATTGGCGTGAACTCGCCGATGGACTGAGTTCGTCTGACAAAAATCGCAAAGCGCAAGCTCTATCTCGTTTTGAAGTTTTAGTTAAGAAATTATCCACCGAGCTTCCTGCTCTTTCTGGGACGAAATTGTTAACTGAAAGCGGGTTGTTAGAAAAATCAGATAACGAATGACTAAAATAATCAAGTCCAAAAACTAGGTCTGCATTCATAAGAGCTAAGGTTGACTTAGATTTTATAGTCTTCGTAAGATATTTACATAACGAAAGGTTTGTATGATTCAGTCTACTTTATCCAACTCAGAAAACGATACGAAGATGTTACAGATTATGAGATTAATTTGGTTTGGAATTTTGTCTTCGCATTTTGTTTTAGCCTTTCTCGCTTTTAAAATAGTTGAACCATCAGAAGTGGTGCGCAATCCAATTAATCCACAATTATTTTTTGGTCTTGGATTGATCGCGATCATCGCCTCTTTTGTGATTCCAAGTCTGCTTAAAAAATCTTTAAAATTACCTTTAGATCAAATGACTGTTGAAATACTATTTACCCCTTTTATTTTTTCACTGGCCTTAAATGAGGCCTGCGCCATTATGGGATTTTTAACTAAGGTTCATACTAATAATGATCAAATCTCCTCAGCCTTATTTTTAATTTCCTTAATTGTTTACTTAAGTCGTTTTCCTACAGAGAGTAAGCTTAAGAGCGAAGTCGAAGTCATGAAAAATATGAAAGCAAAATAGAAAAAACACGGACGACGCCTCTCAGAAAACTCCTGCCGAGAAGAAAAAATAAGCACTTTTCTATCCTTAACTGATTGTATTCACGCATCGTTAGGGATATTGTTTTCGGATGAATTTAATCCAACATCCTCGTTTGATTCAGGGCGGAATGGGCATCGCCGTTTCGAACTGGACCTTAGCAAAAGCCGTTTCACAACTAGGTCATCTTGGCGTGGTCTCGGGTACGGCCATTAATTCAGTTCTCGTGCGTCGCTTACAAGATGGTGATTTAGACGGATCCATTCGTCGTGCTCTGTCGCATTTTCCTTCTCAGCCCATTGTAGCGCTTATTTTGGAACAGTATTTTATTGAAGGTGGAAAGTCGAAGGATCAGCCCTACAAAAGAGCTCCGCTTTATAATTTGAAATCGTCGATGACGCTTTTACAACAAACTATGGTCGCAAGCTTTGTTGAAGTATTTTTAGCTAAAGAAGGTCACGCGGGAAAAGTTGGAATTAATTTATTAGAAAAAGTAGTGCTGCCGAATTTAGCTTGCCTTTACGGAGCGATGTTAGCCGATGTCGATTACGTGATTATGGGAGCCGGAATTCCACGAGAAATTCCTGGAGCGTTGGATTTATTAAGTCAAAATCTAGAAGCCTCATTAAAAGTTCCCGTTGTCGGAAGTACCACCGAAGAGCATTTTGTAACGACTTTTAATCCGTCTGAAGTCTTGGGAAAAGTTTTCTTTAAGCCATTGAAACGGCCTTATTTTTTTCCAATTGTATCTTCCAGTACTTTGGCGTTAAGCCTTAAAAAGAAATCAACTGGGAGCATAGAAGGTTTTATTGTAGAAAGTCCTTTAGCCGGTGGGCACAACGCGCCTCCGCGTGGTCCGATGAAGTTAAATCATCTCGGCGAGCCTATTTACGGAGAACGTGATAAAGTGTGTTTAAACGAAATGAAAGCGCTCGAGCTTCCCTTTTGGATGGCCGGATATTATGCCACACCAGAAAAAATTAAAGAAGTTTGTGCTCAAGGAGCTCACGGTATCCAAGTTGGTACGCTGTTTGCCTTTTGTAATGAATCTGGTTTTGATAAAGATTTAAAGCGAAAAGTGATTGCACAAATTCACGAAGGAAAATCTCCTGAAAATGGTTGGGTTTTCACTGATCCAGTTTCATCTCCGACGGGGTTTCCTTTTAAAGCCGTTCGTTTAGATGATACCGTTTCAGAAGAATCTATTTATCAAAGTCGAATGCGTATTTGCGATTTAGGATATCTTCGTCATGCTTACAAAGCAGAAGACGGTTCGGTTAAACAACGTTGCCCGGCAGAACCGGTTAAAGACTATCTTAAAAAGGGTGGCCTTGAATCTGATACCCAAGGTCGTAAGTGTCTATGCAATGCCTTGATGGCCGATATCGGCATGGCACAAATGCAAAGTGACAATACTTTAGAGAAACCATTGATTACAGCAGGTGATGATCTCAATAATCTGATTAAGATTTTAAAAAGCTGTGGAGCGCAAAATGCCGCTGAGAATGGTTATAAAGCCTCTGATGTTATTCGCTATTTAGGCCTTTAAAAATTACACTGTAATTTATACTACGCTTTTTAACCTTTAAAATATCGCCGTGACAATCTCAAACGAATTATGGTTTGTTCTCTTCAAATTGACTTTAAAATTAACTTATATAAAGGAGTTCTTATGAAAAAGATTATTTTTTCTTTACTTATGTCTATGTCTTTAGTTTCTCAAGCAGCACTTGTTAGCTTTGACAAAGGAGCAAAAGATATTGAAGGTGTTAACCTAAATAATTCAGCAACTATGGCTGATGGGTCTAAACTCGATCTTTTAGGTGCCGGATTACGCGTTAAAAAAGTTTTATTTGTAAACGCCAAAGTTTATGTTCTTCAATTGTTCTCTGATAATAAAACAGGTTTTGCTCATGATGCTGGAGCTTTGACTTCATTAGCTACAGGAGCTCAAACAGTTGTATTAAAAATTTCCATGTTACGTACGGTTGAAGCCTCATCTTTAGCGACATCTTTTCAAGAAGCTTTAGATGCCAACGGTTACACGATTGATGAAGAGCTTAAAAAAGTATTGGCAGTTATCGAAAACGGCGCTGATGGAATCCAAGGTAAAGATTTAACTTTATTATTAACTAAAAATGCTGATCCTTCAAAAGTTGATTTTCATTACGAAGATGCAGAAGGTAAACAACAAAATTTAACAGCTTCTGAATCTGTTATGACAAAAGTTCTTTCAATTTGGTTAGGTATTCCTGCTGATAAAGGTTTAGAAAATTTAAAATCTCAATTATTAAACCCTGTGTACTAAGTTAAAGGATAATTTATGAAAATAACTTTATTACTTATTGTTTCGTTGTTTATTTCTTCGTGTGCAAAGCTCGACAAGATGTTTGATACACCTTCTAAAATGGATACTATTGCTTCTAAAACAGATGATTTAGCTCGTAAAGAAACGGTGAAAACAGCTATTCAAGAATTGAATGATTCTAAAAATTATAAAAAATTATCTCCGATTCCAACTGACATAATCCCATGGGCTAAAAAAGCCGCCGAGAATATGAACGTCGATGACGAATTAGTTCCCTACATTTACATTAAACTCAAAGATGTAACGACATTGCGTTATGACGATAACAATCCTGGAAAATCATACGATATGAATGATCCAGCCGCGATCGAATTTGAAATGAATAAAGTTGGATTATTTAATGTTTTGGCCGCCATTAGTGGATTCTTGCCTGAGGCTAAAGTAAATCAATTGTTAAATCGTTTATCAAATTCAGAAGAGTATTCAAGTACAGTCATCAACATCTTGGCTTTACGGTTTTACTTTATACAGAATGTTTTGATGTCTGAGAAATACAAACAAGATCAACTCGTCGATGTCGGAGCAATAGAAGCGGCTATCAGTTATAACGAAAGCATCGAAAAAATATTAAAGCTGCCTTTTGCAGATCAAATCAAAACTCAAGTTTCTATTTTTGTTTTGATGCCTGATTTTAATGAGGCCTTATCGGTTCAATTAGATCCAATGGCCGCCAAAAGAAATTGGAATGGTATATTAGCCGGAATGACTAAGTACTACAAAGTGGGAGCTTTCACAGCTGGCAATTCGACTCAAAATAGTCAACAAGCCGCTCGTTATAATGCCGCTTTAAATCACGTTCAGAATGCAGTTAAGTCTTACGAAGTCGTAAATCCTTAATTGTACTTTGCGCAGCACTGGTGTTAGTTTGTTTTCATGATAAACAAGCGCAGTGCTGCTTTCATTTCTAAATCTCGAAAATATCTTTTACCAATTTTAAAATCATTATTCGGTTGCCAAGTTGTCGGTATGGATAAGCTCCAACCACAACAACAATATTTATTAGTCGGAAATCATGGCGTAGGTGTTATTATCGAAGGCTTCATGCTACTTGATGCCTGGGAAGCTCGATTTAAAGGTCACCCCATTTGTAATGTCTTAGCTCATCGATTCTTTTTTAGTTTTCCTTTGATTAGTATGATGATGAATAAGGTGGGCTGTATTCCCGCATCCTATGAAGCCTCTCAGAAAGCCTTTTTGGAGGGTCATTCTGTTTTGGTTTTTCCCGGCGGAAATTACGAGGCGATGCGGACTTATTCAGAACGCGAAATCTGCGATTTTGATCAAAAAAAAGGGTGGATTAAAGTCGCTTTAAAAAATCAAGTTCCCATTGTTCCGCTATCGATTGCGGGAAGTCACTTCGTCAATCCGAACTTTGTACGATCTCGTGTCATGTCTTATGTTATGATTTTACCCATTTTGTTTAAAGTAAAATGGTTTCCAATTTCTCTATCACAGGTCGTCTACGCCAGTCTCGTGGCCTTTGTCACTTCGTTTTTTTTACCCATCTGGGCGGTCATTCTGTTGACGTATTTTACTTTTGGTCTGGGGTATCTTGTTCCCATTTGGCCGGCTCATGTGCATGCGCAGATTCATGAACCTATTGATTTGATGAGCCTCAATACAGAAAATAAATCAGTTGATGAGCTTATACTAGATTCTGTATTTTTACAGACTTGTTATGATCTTGTCTTAGCAACTATTCAAATAAATATGGATAGAATGAATAATGTTATTCGTTAGTTATTTATAATG
>CALMPX010000201.1 GCA_937871355.1 uncultured Bdellovibrio sp. | reverse complement strand
ACGAAATACCGTTTCACTCAAATCATCGGCGAAAGTGATAGTATTAAAAACTGCTTATCTTTAGTTGAACGTGTGGCCGATGCTGAATCGACTGTTTTGATCACCGGCGAATCAGGAACGGGAAAAGAATTGATCGCCAAGGCGATTCATTACAATTCCAATCGAGGAAACGGACCTTTTATTGCCATTAACTGCGGAGCAATCCCTTCTGAGCTACTCGAAAGCGAACTCTTCGGACATGTTAAAGGAGCTTTCACCGGTGCTATCGCCAATCGCATGGGACGCTTCGAATCAGCGGAAGATGGAACCATTTTCCTCGATGAGATTGGCGATTTAGATCCTAGCCTTCAAGTTAAAATATTGCGCGCTCTCCAAGAAAAAACTTTCGAACCCGTCGGTTCAACGAAAACGATCACGATGAATGCGCGAGTGATCGCCGCGACTCATAAAGATTTAGACCGCGCGGTTGAAGAAGGTAAATTCAGAGAAGATCTTTATTACCGTTTAAACGTCATTCCTATACACATCCCCGCTTTACGTGAAAGAAAAAGTGATATTCCGTTGTTGTTAAATCACTTTTTGACCATCTTTAACAAAAATAAAGCGAAGATCTTAACTGGATTTTCTTCTGAAGCCCTATCTTGTCTCAATAATTACTCTTGGCCAGGAAATATCCGTGAACTTGAAAATTTGATGGAGCGCTTAAGTATTCTTAAAGGCTTCGGCGAAGTTCAAATCACGGATTTACCGGCGAAATATAAATCGGCTGCCGCCTGTTTTGCCGAAACCGGCATTATTGATTTACCTGATGCAGGCTTAGATTTTAACTCGACTGTCGATCAATTTGAAAATGCTTTGATCTTAAAAGCACTAGAGAAAACCGGTTGGAACAAAAATCAAGCGGCTTTGCTACTGCGATTAAACCGAACTACCCTCGTTGAAAAAATGAAGAAAAAAGGATTAATGCCAAAAAGCGAAAATTCTTTAAATGAAAACTACAATATGCGCAGTGATTACGGGAACGACGCTGATCTTTAAAAATCAGCGTGAAATTGAAGGAAGAGGCGTTGTTTAAGTTAAAGTAATAGCAACACTGAGTACGACTTGCACGAACCAGATATAGACATTTATACGATCAAGACGAAGTGATTTTTTGAAACTGGGCATATAGTGAACGTGATAAGAATTTCTGAACATAGGCTTATTTGAAACGGTGTAGGCGGGAATTCGAACGATCTTGTAAGACGAAAAAGCTGACGACTGACGCATGGTTTTCTCCTTGGTTATTTACATATTACTTACATATATAAATAATATGTAAGTCTGACTAAATCAATGATCATTTACTCATCTTTTAAAAACTGGCGCATAGGCCAGTTTAAGTATATAATCTATTGAAATGACACAGATGTCTCGTACAGCGCTTATTATCGACCATGACGATTCCTTCATTTGGAATATTAAATTCTGGCTAGAACCAGAATTTAAGGTCTCTGTGGTCCATCACGCGCAAACATCGTCATTAAATCTGAAAAACTATGACCTCATTGTTCTCTCTCCGGGACCGAAATCTCCGGAAGATTATCCACACAGTTTGGATTTATTAAAATCGCTGGAACAACCTGTTTTAGGAATTTGCTTAGGCTTTCAAATGATGGCGGTGATTTGTAATGGAGCAGTGGAAAAATATTCTCCGCCTAAACATGGAAAAATTTCTTTATTAAAAGCGAAAGCTCCTTTTGATCAATTAGCAGTGGGAAGATATCATTCACTTCGTTGCAAGCCCGGAGCAGATTTTAACGTGCTCGCGACGGCCGCGGACGATAACAGCATTATGTGGAGCGAACATAAAACAAAAAAACTATTGGGATTTCAATTTCATCCCGAATCTTTTTTGACAGAATCTGCTGATCTCTATAAAAAATATATCCTCGACTGGATACAATCATGACGCCAGTGATTTGTTTCTACGAAAATGATCTGATGATCCGCTCTGATGATTACACCCGTCTTGAATGCAGTTACGAGCAAGATCCGACCACTTTTTTAAAACAGATTCAGTTGGAATACCCCACACAAATGAAGGTGATCCAAGTTAATTTTGATTACCTTCAGAAACAAAGTATCGATTCGCTCTTAGAAAATGATTTTGCTATCACAATTTATGCTTTGAACACTTTTAAACTGATCAATAAAAATGATCTCAGCTCTGAGATCGAAAAAATCGATTTTGGCTTCAGTCCTCGCATAACTAAAGAAGATTTCATAGATAAAGTGAAATCGATTCGTACTGATATTCAAAAGGGGCGATATTATCAGGTGAATCTAACATCAAACTTTGAGTCTCGCATGGTCGTTCCCATTCAGCCCTACGAAATCTTTAAATACTATCTGAAAAAATTCAAATCAGACTACAGCGCTTTTTTACCGAGATCGACCTCAGAAATTTTATGTTACTCTCCGGAATTGTTTTTAGAAAAAAAAGACAAGACCATCCTGACTCGGCCGATTAAGGGGACAACTTTAAAAAATCAGCCGTTTAATGATCTGTTTAAGAACGAAAAAGAGAACGCAGAACTTTCGATGATCGTCGATCTACTTCGTAATGATCTACAATCTATTTGTCAGGATAAAGTCGTCGTCAATGAACATCGTAAAGAATTGAACTTGAATTATTTAACTCATACCTATTCGGAAATATCTGGACACACCGATCAACTTTTACCAGAGATCTTAGAAAAGATGTTACCGGCAGGATCCATTTCAGGTTGTCCAAAAAAAGAAAGCGTTATAGCGATTAATGAATTAGAAACATCGAACCGTCATTTCTATACGGGATGCATTGGCTGGTGGCAGAATCAAAATTTCAAGTTAAACTTAGCGATTCGGTCTTTTTTGCATCACGACAATCGATTAACTTATTTTTCTGGCTGCGGAATAGTCTATGACTCTGATCCAGAAAAAGAATGGCAAGAATTTTTACGCAAAGCTAAACACTTGGAGCTCGATGATGAGCTCTAGCCCTTTTTTTATTTTAGATACCTTTCGTATAGCGCAATACGAAAACCCTCTTTTGAAATTTCATATTCAAAGAACTTTTGAAGCCATTCAGTTTTATCATTCAGCTTTAATCAAAGAAGATATTTTAAAACTGTATCGCCCTTTTCAATTAGCTACTTCGAAAGTAGATCAAAAATGTCGTTTAGTGATCGATCCGCAAACGATCAGTGTGATTAAAAGTGAAATGACTCCCATTGATTTATTAAACGATGTGATTCGCTTGGAATATGCTACTCATCGTCAACAAACTGCAGGACGCGGATTACAAAATTATAAAACGAGTGATCGAAAATACTGGGATGATAACCTCAGCTTACGCTGGCCGGGAACGGATGATGTCATCGGCATTAACAATCTTAACTACATCACAGAAACATCACGTTTTAATCTATTCATAAAAATGCAAGACCAGGTTTATACTCCGACTTTAGATTCTGGTTGCGTGAATGGTTGCTTACGCCGTTCGGCTTTGACTGACGGCTTCGTTGAAATCAACCAGATTAAATATTCATTGCAAGAGAAAGATTTTACAGTTGATGATGTTAAAAATTGTGAAATCTACGTGGGAAACAGTTTGCGCGGGATAACAAAAGCCACTCTTTGAAGAACTGCATAAATGGGAACACACACAGAACTATTAGGCAGCGTTGTCTGTACTTTTAACAATGTCGAGTAGCTTGTTCACGACTGACATCACTGAAGTTGATTGTTTATTTAAAGCTACAGCTTGCGATTCAAAACTCACTGTAACTCCTGCATTCTCGGTAGCTAATTGTTCGACCTCGGTAAATGATTCTTGGATTTCTATTAGCCCACGAGCTTCCTCAGATGTGGCCACCGAAATTTCACCCATGCACGAAAGGACTTCCAACATACTGTCTTCTACAGATTTGAAAAGATCTCCCACTTTAACAGAAAAGCTTTCACCTTCTGCGGCATTTTTTTCGCTGGACTTTAACATGTCATTCACTTTTTGTTCAGTTTCAGAAACCATATCTTCGACCACTCTGACACTACGATTGAGCATTTCATTAATTTCATCAGCAGCAGCTCCGCTAGATTTGGCTAATTTTCCAATTTCGTGAGCCACAACAGAAAATCCTTTCCCTGACTCGCCAGCTCGTGCAGCTTCGACAGAGGCATTAAAGGATAGCAGTTTAGTTTGAAAAACAATTTCGTTGATAACTTGAGTTTTAGTAGAAATTTCTTTAATCAAGTCCACCACATTATGCATTTGCTTATGACTTTCTTGAATTTGGCTAACAATACTTTTCGTGCTTGAATTAATCTGTAATATGGCACCATTTAAATTATCGATACCCAAGCGCACGCTTTCAACGGTGGCCTGACTTTCTTTAGATTTTAAAGTGGATTTTTTTGCATTATTCGCATTTTGTGAAATCATATTGTTAATTTCTGAAGCTGTTTGCATTGTTTTTTCGATGGAGTTTAATTGTTTTTGGGTACGCTGACGAACATTTTCGCCACCTGCTATTAAAACATCTGAAACTTGGATCATTGATCGTGCTTGTTCGCGAAGCTCTTCAGCAACTTGAATTAGATTTCGACTAATGTAACTTGAAAGCACAATACCTAAAACACAAGCGAGTAAAAATCCTAAACACACGGTAGCCAAAGTAAATTTTGTTCCTGTAATGGCGGCATGGGCTGCTTCATTTTCTGAAATTTGGGCAGTTGCTTGAATAATTCTTTCCATTTTTTGACCTAAGCCAAACATCACATCGATATTTTCTTCTAAATCAGAATAATAAATCTGGATCAGTTTTGCGCGATCAGGATTTTTGGCATTCATTTTAAAAAGAGATAACATTTCATCGATACTGCTATTTAATGTCTTCCAGGTTTTAGAAAGTTCGGCAAAAGTTTTAAGTTGGTCTTCAGAGTCTAAAGCAGTGGAAAGCTCTTTCTCGTTACGCACATAGGAAGCACGAGACTCTTCAATTTTTTTAAATATTTCTTCATAATATTTATCTGTTCCTTGTGGCATACTCAGTTTTGAAAGATGGCGAATTTCATCCTTAGCAGCATCCTGCATGTGCGAAATAGCGCGCTCCTGAGCAACATTTTTTTTAAGTATCGTTTCATAGGCATTTTTTAC